>CAYNVA010000195.1:0-1742 GCA_964400575.1 uncultured Thermodesulfobacteriota bacterium
CGGCTGTGCTTGATCTGACACAATCGGCGGTTTCTCATCAGCTGAGGCTCTTGCGGGGTGCGCGGCTGGTGAAATACCGGAAAGACGGCAAGGTGGTGTACTACAGCCTGGATGATGACCATGTGAAGACCCTGTTTGACCAGGGGTTAGAGCATGTGCAGCAGGGGTAGGCGGGCAGGAAGCCGGAAGTCAGGAGCCGGAACTCAGAAGGTAAAAAAAGGACATACGCAAGAGAGATGCCGGGGTTCGGGAATCAGGATTCAGAAGCCGAGGCCGGAGATAAAAGTATATGATAGAGCTGCTGATCACTATACTACAGGAAAGCTGGCTGGTGCTCAATGAATCGGCCGGCTACTGCCTGTTCGGCATTTTTATGGCCGGGCTGCTGCGGGCGTTCATGCCGGATGATTTTGTGCTCAAGCATCTCGGAAAGAACAATATAACCTCGGTTATAAAAGCATCCCTTATCGGTGTGCCCATGCCAATCTGCTCCTGCGGCGTCATGCCCGTAGCCATGGGCCTGCGCAAACAGGGAGCGGGCAAGGGCCCGACCACGGCCTTTCTCATTTCAACGCCAGAGTCGGGCGTTGACTCCATTGCCGTTACCTGGGCTCTGCTTGATCCCATCATGACCGTTGTGCGGCCGCTTGCGGCATTCATTACGGCTACCGTCGCGGGTATTCTTGTCAACTTCGTGCCCGAGCATAAAAAAAAGGAGTCAGCTCCCGAGCCTGCCTGTTTCTGCTGCTCCGGGGAAACGGACGGAGCCCGTGATTGCAATCATAAACATTCACTTCCGCAGCGCATGCGCTCAGGGCTAGCTTTCGCTTTTGGCGGCCTGCTGGCAGACATGGGTCCTTCGCTGCTTTTCGGTATCCTCATTGCGGGCATGATTTCCGCGCTCGTGCCCCCGGGCTTTATCGAGCAGAACCTGGGCAGCGGCATACGTCCCATGCTGGTTATGCTGGTGGTGGGCATACCGCTGTATGTCTGTGCCACGGCATCAACGCCCATCGTTGCCGCCCTGGCGCTGAAAGGCCTGTCGCCGGGAGCGGCCCTTGTTTTTCTGCTTGCCGGCCCCGCAACCAATATAGCCACCATCATGGTGGTGGCGCGGATCATGGGCAAGCGCATTGCCGCCGTGTACGTGACGGTTATTGCAGCCGCGGCGCTTTTGCTGGGCATGGCCGTTAACGCTATCTACAGCTTTGCTGCACTGGGCGTCACCAACTGGATCAGCGCAGAGCAATATGAAGGCAGGGGCTTTTTTACTTCCGTGCTTTCGGGTATTCTTCTTGTCTTAATCCTCAGAGCAAAGCTTCCGGCATTCCTGAAAAAATAATATCTGACGCTTTCCTCTTTATTCAAAAAAATCGTAGAGACGGGTTTTAAACCTGTCTCTACAGCGCAATGATTGCAATAAAGCCGGGATGGTGGCTTGAGGATAAAAAACTATCACTAAGGGGTAGTGCAGAGAATTATCTCCTCCCGCGGGCGTGTATAAAGCCCGCCCCTTTCGATAAAACAATAAAAGCAGGATTTCACAATGCTATACCCTAGAGCATTTTTCAAAATACTATAGCCATATGCGCACAGGTGAACTTTTGGTGAGGGCAGCCCGTGCGGTTCGAGCGATTGGCATGATATCCTCGCCGGTTTCTTTTGCGAGAATATAGCACGGGCAAGCGAATCAAAAGCTCACCATAAGGGCCCGTGGTTACAATAAAAAGAAAAATGCTCTA
>CAYNVA010000196.1:0-4956 GCA_964400575.1 uncultured Thermodesulfobacteriota bacterium
TATTAAAATCAACTTCAAGTTCGACCTGGGTGCGGCGCGCAAGGAAGACCAGATGCCGATGCTGGAGGCTTTCGGCTGGCTGATGCGGTTTTTCTGGGATACCATTACCGGCGCCTTCCGGCGCATCTGGCATGAATATAAAATGTAAGGAATATGTACGGGTATAGAGACGCACGAGGCGGCACCAAGCGGTGCCAGCTTCTACTTTGTTTTTATGGTTAGTTTGTTTGCCGCCTTGCAAATTGCCTGAGCCTGAAATCACCCATAGATTCTATTGACGAAGCTTGTTTTTATATGATTTCCGGGCTAACTTTCAAACAAAACACACCCCCCGGGACGCTCCTGCTTGCTCAAAAATATTCCATGTGCGGGGCTTTTCCTGCTAAGATATATTTTAGCGATGTTGCCCCAAATACGGGATCGCCACATCCGCCGTGGCGGGCCCGCAATGACAAAATAGTGTGAAATCGGCTTGTAGGGTGCGCTGCGCGCACCATTTTATTTCGGTGCGCGCAGCGCACCCTACAAACTAAGATATATTTTTAATCATCTACTGCAAAAAACATGACAAAAAAAAGCCTCGCCATCTCGTTTGCAACCCTTGGCTGCAAGGTCAACCAGTATGACTCAGGCGCCATGGCCGACGCGCTGAAGCAGGCTGGCCACAGCATTGCAGCTACTGCTTCCGGAGCAGACGTCTGCATCATAAACACCTGTGTTGTGACAGAGCGCACTGAAGCCCAGTCGCGCCAGCTCATCCGCCGGGTGCTGCGTGAGCATCCCGGCTGCCGCGTCATTGTAACGGGCTGTTATGCCCAGAAATCGGCGCGTGAGCTGCAGGCTCTGTCCGAGCGGGTATCGGTTATCGGCAATGCCGAAAAAAAGGATATCGCAGCATGTGTAAGCTCGCTGCAAAAAACCCAAGCTTCGTTTACAGCAGTGGCCGATATCTCGTCTGAGAAAATCTTCTCGACCACTGCCTGCACACGGCTCTTTGACCGCACGCGGGCATTTCTGAAAATTCAGGACGGGTGCAACAGCCGCTGCACCTACTGCATCGTCCCTTCAGTGCGCGGCCCGAGCCGCAGCCTGGAAGCCTGTGAAGTGAGAAACCGGATTATAGAACTGAAGCATGCGGGCTACCGCGAGATTGTGCTCACCGGCATACATCTGGGAGCATTCGGCCTTGATGCCCGGCCACGAACCAGTCTTGCCGACCTGCTTGCAAAGCTTGAAGATGATGCAGCTCTTGCCGGCATGCGCCTGCGCCTGAGCTCCATAGAGCCAACAGAATTCACTCCGGAGCTTGTAGAAATAATCGCGCGGTCCAAGCTCCTGTGTCCGCACTTTCACATTCCGCTGCAAAGCGGCGATGCCGGTGTTTTAAAAAAAATGGGGCGGCACTATAGCCCGACGTTTTTCCGGGAGCTTGTTCTGCGTCTAGCAGAGGCTCTACCCGGCCTGAATATCGGCATCGACGTCATCGCCGGCTTCCCCGGCGAAACCGACAGGGCTTTTGACGCTACCGCGCAGCTTCTGCGCGGGCTGCCTGCAGGCTATCTGCATGTCTTCCCTTATTCCCGGCGCTCGGGCACGCCAGCGGCTGATTTCCCGGGCCAGGTGGCAGAACAGGTAAAAAAAGAACGGGCACTGCAGCTGCGGCAGCTATCGGATGAAAAACGCAGCACCTTTTATGCTGCCCATGCAGGCGCCATTCTGCCGGTGCTCGTGGAAAACCGCCGCCACAAAAAAACCGGGCTCCTGCGCGGTATATCGCGCAACTATATCCCGGTGCATTTTGAGGGGCCATCCGGCCTTGCCGGGAAGGAGGTGCCTGTGCAGATTGTTGCAACAAACACCAGGGAGCCGCAGGGGCGGATTGCCGAGGAAACAACTGCCCTGCCGGGCACGTCAAAACAGCATTTAAACTTTTGATTTTTTTGACGAAATTTATTATATAATAAGGTAAAGATTATAGAGCGTATAAAATTATTCCATTTCATTCGGGAGCTACCGGCTTCAAACATACTGCAGGATGGGTAAGCGCCATGATCGACATTGGTGATTTCAATATCAACAGACGCGGCAAGGATCGGGTCAAGACCTTTCTGAACGCTCAGTACTTCATAAAAAAACAAAGTTCACAGTATCTTGAGTGCAATGTCATCAACCTGAGCCGCACTGGCGCAGCAGTCAGCGTGCCCATGAGCGAAAAACTGAAGTGTGGATCCATCATGTTTGTCGACATTTACATACCGAAAACACTGCTGCATATCTCGGTTCAGGGTGAAATCAAACGAATCGAAAACCGGGATCGCGAACGTATCGGCGGCATCAAGTTTACAGAATTGCTCAACCAGTCCATGTTTGAACAGCTCACCAAATAGCTTGCTGTAAAATCACCTGCTGGCCATGAAAAGCACGTTCAGCCGCAAATCCCGAACAAACAAATTCTATTGTAAAATTTTCAAAAAAAGTATCTAATAGCGTTATGTAAAATTCACCTTCAGCAGCCACACAGTAAAGAAGATCTTCATGAAAAGAAAAACCGCGCTACCGCGCATCACGGCCATACTCTCTCTGGTTCTCGGACTTCTTTTTTTCTTCACCATGCTTGTCACAATCCAGGAACAGCGGCTCCAGATAGCACTGCTCGGTTTCCTCATTGGCGCATCCATTGTATGGCTTGTGTATCTGGCTCTATGGTTCATCGGGGGCGGCGTGAGCAGAACCATGTTTCCCGGGCTGTCACGATTGCTTATCATGAAGCTCAAGCAGAAAGCCAACCTTAACCTGTCCGGGTACCAGGAAAAAATGCTCATAGAGACCGTGGGGGCTTTTCTCACCATATCCTCAATTCTCGGTCTGGCAGCAGCTGCCTTCTTCATCATTTCAGGCATCCTCTATATCGTGGGACGGCTGAGCTGGTAATCGGCTATGAATCAACCCTTTACCCGCGACGATCTGCGCAGAAACGGCGCAGAAAAAATAAGCGGCGGCAGGTGGGCCAACGCTGACCTGCTCCTGTACACGCACACTGAGGGCATCTGGGTCTTAAAAGACTTCACTGCCTGTTCGCCTCTTATCCGTAAAACCTGGGGCGCCTGGATGGCGGCCCGTGAACTCAGGGCCCTTGCTCACCTGCAGGGCATCCCCGGCATTCCCGCAGATCCGTTCGCCCTTGACACCTCTGCATTCTGTTACCGCTTTGTGCCGGGGACCAACCTGAAATACATCCGGCGCACGCATCCCCCCGGCGCCGATTTTTTTCTCAAGCTTGAAGAATCGGTGCGGCTCATGCACGAGCGGGGCGTTGTGCATTTGGACATTCGCTATATGCGCAACATTGTGGTGAGCGACACGGGCGACCCGCTGCTTCTGGATTTTCAAACCAGTTTGTTTCTCGACCGAGTACCGCGCTTCATGCATCAGTTTCTGAAAAACATTGACATTTCCGGCGTCTACAAGTGCTGGAAGCGGGTCAGTGGAAAAACTATCGATCCCGAACGCCTGGCGTTTCTTGACAAAATGGAAAAAAAACGCTCGCTGTGGATATTTAAGGGCTATCCGCTCGGAACGCGCGCATCGCGGCGCTGACAGCCCTGCGCACAGTGCAGTGCAACATGAACTCCTGACCTGGCTGGCTCATGACACCACGATCACCTATTCGCTACAGGCTTGAATATGCAGGGCTGCTCCTGTTCAATGCTGTCTTGCGGGCACTGCCTGACAGAATTGCCATAGGCCTTGGCAGAAACGCAGGAGCACTTGCGGGAAAAATTTTCAGGGCACGCGTTGCCCTCGCGCATGAAAACCTTCAAATCGCTTTCGGCAACAGCCTCTCCCGCGCGCAGCGACAGGATATTATCAAAAAGCTTTTTCGCATGCTCGGCGAAGGTTTTGTTGAGTCTGTCATCAGCTCGCCGGCCGATATCCGCAACAACCTTGCCATTGAAGGGATTGAGCATCTTGAAAAAGCTCTTGCCGGGGGAAAGGGGGTAATAGTGCTCGGGCCGCATATGGGCATGTGGGAGCATGCCGCAGCAGCATTCGGGCAGCGCTTCGACAATGCAGCAACACTGTATAAGCCTCTGAAAAACCCGTATGTCGATGCCTATGTCATCCGGACCCGCGGCGGGGGCAATATCAAACTCATATCAAGCAAAAACGGTCTGCGCCAGCTCTACCAGTACCTGAAAAAAGGCTCCATGGTCGCACTGCTCTTTGACCAGAACGCCGGCCGCGACGGTTTGCCCGTGCCGTTCTTCGGGAAAACCGCTTCAACTTACTCGGCCCCTGCGGCTTTTGCCTTGAAAACGGGCTGTGCCATAGTGCCGGCCTATACGATAAAAGAAGCGGGCTTCAGGCGTAACCGCATGATTCTGGGGGAGCAGTTTCCCCTTATCAATACAGGCGACAGGGAACATGACATCATCGCCAATACCCTCCAGTACAATGCCTTTATAGAAAAATTGGTGCGCCGACATCCCGAGCAGTGGTTCGGCTGGCTGCACCGCCGCTGGAAACTGCCCCGTGCCTTTGCCAACAACTCTGCAGGCGGGGCATAACAATCAGCCATTACAACGAACAATTCCCATCTTCATGCATGTCGGCATCCCGCCGGGGCTGCAAGCAAAAAGCCTCCCGCTGGTGGCTGCACCAGCGGGAGGCTGTGCGATCATAAAAAAGGACCTCTTAGAACGGCTTCACGGCGAGCGTTCCGCTGCAGGTGCCCACGACAACATCATAGGTTTCATTTGCTTGCAGCTTGAACGGCTTTATGCGCACCCAGGCAATGATTGTAGTATTGTCCTTAAGCTTTGCCGAGATCGTTTTCACGCCATCGGTGCTCCAGAGAATTTCAGGATCACTGGGAAGCGTGGCATTATCTTCGCCGCGTATGACAATAGGCCGGATCGGGGTCAACAAGCTTAAAAACCTGCTGATTGTGCCGGG
>CAYNVA010000197.1:0-8111 GCA_964400575.1 uncultured Thermodesulfobacteriota bacterium
CATGCCTCGGTCATTCCGGGTTGTCCGGAATCATTTTTCAGCACACCAAAAGGGATTCCCGTCAAGCGGGAATGACAAGAAAGGAATCCATACAGCTAACGCATTCAACGTTTTCTGATTTTCGGTTACAAGATTTAGTTACATGCTCTAATGTAATTTCCAGGCCGAACAGATCTCGCTGTTCTGGACCTTCAGGGGAAATTTTTTTTCAGGATAAGGATACTCCATGGTGTGCCAGCGGCGAATGATTACATCTTCATATGTTGGATTAAGTCATCCATGCCCTGCACATTACTCATACACGGTGACTTTGTCAACCGCTGTATGACATATAAAGATGTGCCAACTATTCATTCCCGCGGGGGAAGAAAAAAGCCAGCCCCTGCGGGGCTTATGGTATAATACCTCGACTATTGAAGGGATCGATAACCCTTTTGCAGCGCAATCACCACTCATGCGAAACCATGAACGGACTTAAAACAGCAGCTCTTCTCTCGCTCATACTGGCTCTGGCTGGGCTTTTCCGATTCACCGGCCTCAACTGGGATGAGGGCACGCACCTGCATCCCGATGAGCGCTTTCTCACCATGGTTGCCACGGACATCAAGCCCGCCGCAAGCCTTGCAGAGTATTTCAACACAGCCGCATCGCGGCTCAATCCCGCAAATGCCGGGCACTCATTTTTTGTGTACGGCACGCTGCCGCTGTTCATCGTTCGCTATCTCGCTGAAGCCACAGGGCTCACCGGCTATGACCGCTTGCATCTTCTGGGCAGATTTCTCTCAGGGCTCTGCAATCTGGCTTGCGTACTGCTCATCTTTTGCATCGGCCGCAGGCTGTACGGAGCTGCTGCAGGCCTCTGGGCTGCGCTTTTTGCCGCGTGCAATGTTCTGTTTATCCAGCTTTCGCATTTCTTTATTGTTGACACCTTTGCCCTCCTGTTTTCGCTGCCCCTCTTATATTTGGCAGTGCGGATTTCTGTGCCCGGCCATGCCGCGGGCGGCAGAGAGCATGACAGGTGCCCGGTTTGGGAATGCCTGCTTTTTTCATTTTTTTTCGGCTTGTGCCTTGCGTCAAAGCTGAACTTTGGGCTGTCGGGGCTGCTGCTGCCGGCAGCCCTTGCAGTGCGCTGCGCAGGAGCACCTCGCGGCAGCCGCCTGCGGCAGCTCCTGCGGATCCTGCCCTGGCTTGTGCCCGCTGCCCTGATAGCCTGCGTGGTGTTCAGGGTGTGCCAGCCCTATGCGTTTGCCGGGCCGGGATTTTTTTCATGGTCCCTGAGCCCGGAATGGCTTAAAAGCGTCAAACAACAGCTCAACTCGGGCCTGGCGGACTTTCCGCCGGCGCTTCAGTGGGCCCGTCGGCCGCTGTGGTTTTCCTGGACGAACATGGCCATCTGGGGCATGGGAGCGGTTCAGGGCCTTCTGGCGGCAGCGGCGCTGATTGCCCTTGGCCTGCGCATGGCAAAAGGTGAGGGGCGCAGGCATGTTCTCCTCTGGGGCTGGACGGTTTTTCACCTTTTCGTCACGGCCTGCCTCTGGAACCCGACCATGCGCTATCAGCTGCTTTCCTATCCCGGCTGCATTATTGCCGCGGCATGGGCAGCCGCCCGCCTGCAGGCCAGGTGGCGGGCATCACCGGAGCGGCAAAAAACAACGGGGGGCGCATCGGCTTGCCTTCGGGGCTGGAGCAGGGGCCGCCTGCGCCGGTATGCCTGCGGGGCTCTCCTGATTGTGCTGAGCGTGACGGCTGTTGGCTGGGCAACGGCATTTGTAAGAATATACATGCGCCAGCACACGCGCGTTGCTGCCTCCCTCTGGATGCATGATCATGTTCCCTCCGCGGTCAATGTGCGGATGCTGACCGCAGGGGGGCCCGTCACGCAGTACCTCACTGCAGCAAACCCGGTCAGGATAAGTCACGAGGAGCCCTTATCGATTGACTTTGTACCTAAGCAGGCGGGGGTGCTTGAGGGTATAGCCATACCGCATGCCGCAGACAGGACCGGCCTGCCATCTGACAAAAACCTGTACTGCGCGCTGATCTCACAGGCCCGTACCGACCGGATCCTTGCAACGGCCTCAGCTTCGGTTGCGCAGGGAGCTGAAGGCTCCGGGCGGGCGGATGCTCTTTTTATGCGCTTTGACCGGACAGTGAGAGCCTCAGCCGGCGAGCAGTATAGGCTTGTGCTCACGCTGCGCGACGCTGTTGATGGCGATCTTGTCCTTGAAGGGAGCCGTATTGCCAGCGAAAGCTCCTGGGACGATGCGCTGCCTGTGCGGCCGTCTGGATACGCAGAATATGTCCGGACATTCGGGGACTTTCTTAACCTCGAGCTTTATTATGATGACGGCCCGGAAAAGCTTTCGCGCATGCTTTCAGTGCTCGACCGGGCCGATGTTATCTGCATCAGCTCAAGCAGGCAGTGGGGCTCGATTCCGCGGCTGCCCGAGCGCTATCCCCTGACAACGGCCTTCTATGGCCTGCTGCTGGGCTGCCCGCCTGAAAAAACCGTTGAAGACTGGTGCCGCAGCGCGAGCCCGAGCATGGTGCGCGGCAGCCTCGGCTATGACTGCGTCGCGGTCTTTGAATCCTACCCCGGCATAGGCTCGCTGTCCATCAATGATCAGGCCGCCGAGGAAGCCTTCACCGTGTATGATCACCCGAAGGTGTTTGTTTTTCAAAAGAGCCCCGCGTACAGTTCGGCCCGTGCCCGCACGGCCCTTGCCGCAGTCGACCTTTCGTGCGTGCAGAAACTTTCCCTTCGATCCGTCCCCCTCAATCCATCGGATATCATGCTCCCCGCAGAGCGCTTTGCAGCCATGAAGAGCGCTGCCGCAGGGGAGAGTATATTTGCAGGAAGCGCGCTGCTGAAAAGCTCCGCGGCCGCGGCTGCCCTTGTCTGGTACCTTTTTATATTCGCCCTGGGAGCGGCGGTCTATCCCCTGGTCATGCGAAGCTTCCCCGGGCTGCATGACAAAGGCTATCCCCTTGCCCGGACCGCAGGGGTTCTCGCCTTTGCCTGGATTGCATGGCTGGCAGGCTCATGCGGAATCGCGATGGACCGGCTGCCCCTGCTGGCTGCCGTGCTGCTCACAGCTGCCTGCGGCCTGCTCTTCGGCAGAACGAATTTTCAGTCCCTGCGCCTTCCCCGGGGCTATCTCGCAGGGGTTGAAGCGCTCGCCCTTGCCGCCTTTATCATTGGCCTTGTGCTTCGCATGAGCAATCCTGACCTGTGGCATCCGTGGAGGGGCGGGGAAAAGCCCATGGATTTTGCCTATTTTAATGCTGTGCTGCGAAGCCCGTATTTCCCCCCGTATGATCCGTGGTATGCGGGGGGAATAATGAATTATTACTACTACGGCTTCCTTGTGTTCGGGCTGCCGGCAAAGCTTTTGGGGATAGCGCCGCAGGTGGCATATAACCTGATCGTACCGACCATTTTCAGCCTTTTTGTTCTTGCCGCTTTTTCTCTTGGCTGGAACCTGCAGGCCGAAGATACGCAGCCGGGCCCCGGCGCGCTTCGCAGGGCGCTGCAAAGCCCCTGGGCTGCGGGCATGGGGGCTGCAGCAGCACTAGCCCTTGCCGGCAACCTGGGCGTCATCCCCCTTCTTGCAAAGGGCCTGCAGTCGCTGCTCAGCGGCGGAGAGTTTCTCGCTTCCCCCGGCGAATGGTACTGGGTTGCAAGCCGGGTCATCCCGGGGCAGGGCGATGTGCCGCCCATTACCGAATTCCCGTTTTTTACTGTTCTGCACGCTGATCTTCATGCCCACCTTATCGTGCTGCCGGTTTTCGCCCTTTCTCTGGCATGGGCCCTGTCGATGGCATTGTGCGCCGCGGGGAAAGTTCGTGCTCAGGCTCCGTTGACGGGCGGGCATTTTGCCTCTGTGCTGTTTGCAGGAGCCCTGATCACAGGTTCCATGCGGGTCATCAATGCATGGAACTTTCCCGCAGCCTGCGGCCTGAGCGGGCTTGCCATCTGCTGGTATGCATGGCGGCAGCGCGAGAGCGCTCATAGCAGTATATGCGTCCTGTCGCGCACAGCTCTCCGGGCGCTTGTGTGCATGGCGGCTTTTGCACTGCTCTGCTACGGGCTGTACTATCCGTTCTCCCGCTGGTATGCTCAAGGGTATGGCGCATTTTGCCTGTGGAAGGGGCCGAGGACGCCCCTGCCATCATTTCTTGTGCACTGGGGGCTTTTCCTCTTTATTGTTTTCTCCTGGTATGCTGCTGAAGCTGCGCGGAGTATTCGAGGCTCTCCCCGGCCTCTGCGCTGGCTGCTCGCGACCATGCTGCTAGCCGTGACGAGCGCTGCTGCAGGCTTTGCCCTGAACATGCAGCCAGCGGCTGTTGTGCTGCCCCTTGCCGCCCTGAGCGTGCCGCTGCTGGCAGGTCGGGGGCGCCCGCTGTCGCAGCGTATCGAGGTGCTGCTGTTTTTAATCGGGGGGCTTTTGTGCCTGACTGTTGAATACGCGGCGCTTTCGGGGGATGTGGGCAGGATGAATACTGTTTTTAAAACATATCTTCAGGTATGGATTTTCTGGGGCCTTGCAGCCTCCGCGGCCTTGATCAGGCTCATGCCGCGGGTAGCGGCCCTGGCCCGTCCCTGGCGGCAGATATGGCTAGTGATGCTCGTGCTGCTGATCAGCGCCTCAGCGCTGTATCCGGTCATGGCAATACCCGATAAGCTGGCCGACCGTTTTTCAGGGCTTCCCGCCGTGAGCCTTGATGGCATGGCCTATATGCGCCATGCCCGGCATGTCGAAGAGGGCAGAGCCATTGAGCTGCGCGATGACTACGGGGCAATACGGTGGATGCAGGAGCATGCCAGGGGGCTTCCGGTTATTGTCGAGGCCCATACGCCCGAGTACCACTGGGGCGGCCGCTTCTCCGTATATACGGGGCTGCCCGCGGTTATCGGATGGTCCTGGCATCAGCGCCAGCAGAGAAATACCGTGCCCAGCCAGTGGGTGTACGGCAGGATAGAAGACGTGCGGCTGTTTTACACGACAACCGATGATGCCGCAGCAGCTGCATTTCTCCGGCGCTACGGGGTTTCCTATATCATTGTGGGAGAGCTTGAACGCATCTATTATCCAGGCCCCGGGCTCGACAAGTTTGAAGCCCCGGGCGCACGACGCTGGAAGGCTGTCTACAGAACTGCCACAACAGTCGTGTATGAAGTCGGTGATGTAAGCGATGGCTGAAACCTTATTCATGTGCCTGTCCTGGTGGTGCTGTCTCTTTTTTGCGGGAGCTGCTTTCATTCCGCTCACCCGCAGGCTGTTGCCGGGTTTTTTCGACGGCGGCTATCTTTTTGCTAAGGCCATCGGCATCGCCGCGTCTGCCTATGCCGGCTGGCTGCTTTCTTCGCTCGGGCTTGCCGACTTTTCAGAAGGACTTGTCTATGCATGCGCAGGGACAGGGCTCTGCTGTAACCTGCTCCTTGCGAGATGCTTCCCCTGCCATTCCGCTCACCCGGTAAAAAATCACCTTGCCGTGCTTGCCGGCCAGGAGCTGCTCTTTACTGCTCTGCTTGCCCTCTGGTTGTATGTCCGCAGCCTGCAGCCCGATATTCACGGCCTTGAAAAGTTCATGGACTACGGCTTTGTCGCCTCCCTGATGCGCACCAGCCAGATGCCGCCCGCGGATATGTGGCTTGCCGGGAAGGCGGTTAACTACTACTACTTCGGCCACTATATCTGCGCATTTCTTGCAAAGGCTTCGAGATGCCCCATAGCCGTTGCCTATAACCTGATGATAGGAACGCTGTTTGCGCTGACGGCGTCCCTGGGCTTTTCACTGGTGGCAAATGCGCTCTTCCTTCTGAAAAAGCACTCCCTGAAGCAGTGCCTGGCTGCGGGCGCTGTTGCCGGGGTCCTGCTTTCATGCGGCGGAAGCCTGCATACCGCCATCTACGCCTATCTCATCCCCGGTGCGGCTCAGGCCGGCTTCATCGAAGCGCCGGCAAAGCCGTACCATTATCCGGACGCAACGCGCTATATAGGGTATAACCCTCCCACTGATGACAAAACGATTCACGAGTTTCCCCATTACTCCTTTGTTGTCGCCGATCTTCATGCGCATGTGTGCAATATTCCCTTTGTGCTGACGATGCTCGCCCTACTTCTGTGCTCCCTTGTTTCAGGTGCGCGGCAGCAGGAGAAAGGCGCGAGCGCCTTTAAAAAAGAGCTTCTCTGCAGCCTTCTGCCGCAGGCGTTTTTTCTTTCCGTTTTCATCATGACCAATGGCTGGGACGCTCCCATATATCTGGCCCTAGCCACGGCGATCATGGCCATCAGGCAGTATGGCGCGTTTCGGTCGCTGCCCCGGGCCGCGTTGCACACCCTTGTGCGGCTTGCGGTTGTTGTTCCTGGCATGGGCCTCTTCGCCTTCCTGTTTCTGCTCAACTTTAAGAATTTTTCTTCCGGTATCGGCCTTGTTCATGCCCGGTCGCCGCTGTATCAGCTTGCCGTTCTCTGGGGATATCAGGCAGCCTTTGCTGTGACTCTTGCCGCTTGTATAGCCAGCCGCGCCGCGGGGATAACAAGCGGCGCTGCGCAGTCTCATGCTGAACAGAAAGGTGCGGCAGGGTCTGCTGCATTACCCGATTGTTTTATGCTCCTGCTGTGCTTGGCCGCCTTCTGCCTGATTGCCGCCCCTGAGATCGTCTGCGTGAAGGATATTTATATCCCATCGTTTCACCGGGCAAACACCATGTTCAAGCTGACCTATCAGGCTTTTATTCTTTTGAGCATAGCGACCGGCTACACGGCCATACGAATGCTGCCGCTATTTTCAGGGCATGTGCTGGGGCGGATATGGGGCATGCTTCTGTGGGCATGCATTGGCCTTGCCCTCTTGTACCCCCTGAAGGCGATTCCCGGCTACTACGGCACGCCTTCTCCGTCACGGTGCCGGGGGCTTGACGGCCTCAAGTTTTTGGAACGGGAGTCAGCTGATGATTTCCTGATGCTGCGGTGGCTTGAGGCCTCGGTCCAGGGCCAGCCCGTTATTGTCGAAGCCGACGGCGACAGCTATACCGACAGCGGTATCACGGCAATGGCAACAGGACTGCCCACGATTCTTGGCTGGACCGTTCACGAATGGCTATGGCGCGGATCGCTTCAGGAAGTTACACCCCGCGCACGGGACATTGCAGCAATCTATGAAGGTGAAAATGCAGAATCCGTTAAAAAAATTCTGGTTAAATACCGGGCTGCCTATATAATCATCAGCAGGCGGGAGCGGCAAAAATTTAAAAAGCTTAATGAGTCTTTGCTGCTTCAGCTGGGTGCAGTTGTGTTTCATGTCCGCGATACCCTTGTTATCAAATTGCAGTATGACAGCAGCGAGGCAACTGGCAGATCCTGATTGAATAAAGTTAAAAAAAATGATATTAGGTATTCATTAATTATTTAAGAGGGAATACTATGAAGCATAAAAAAATAAATATCTATTGTGTTTGTATTATTGCTTTGCTGGTTACAGGCCTGTTGAATGGTGTTACTGTGAGCAGCAACACCAATGAGCTTGTCGCAATACGTGCAACCAGTGCTGCTGCGCAGACGCCGACACCGACTGTCACGCCGACGCCTGGGCTTGAGCCAACGCCGACGCCTGGGCTTGAGCCAACGCCGACGCCTGGGCTTGAGCCAACGCCGACGCCTGGGCTTGAGCCAACACCGACGCCTGAGCCAACACCGACGCCTGGGCCAACACCGACGCCTGGGCCAACGTCAACTACGACTTCAAGCGTGTTGACGACGACAACCACTGTTCTGGGTTGTATTGATAGTGATGGCGACGGCTATGGTGAAAACTGCGCCGCAGGCCCGGACTGCGACGATACGGATTCCTTCTATCATGACATCTGCCCGGGCTGCACGGTGGTAGTCATACCCAAGGCATTGGGCTGGTTCCTGGGTGAAGAGCAGAAGAACCGGCTGCTGCTGGTCATTGGGAAGAAGGGGACGATCTTTGACGAGAACACGGAGGTGAGATGGGAGCCGGATGCGATCGGGGTAGTGAGCAAGAGGGTTTTCTTCAAGCGGTTCATGCTGCTGAAGGTGAGCATTGACGGAGCGGCACTGGACAGGGGTGAGTACCGGGCG
>CAYNVA010000198.1:0-5945 GCA_964400575.1 uncultured Thermodesulfobacteriota bacterium
AAACAGCCGCCTGCAGCCTCTATACAGCACCAAAATGATGCTCAGGAAGAATCAGCAGAGGAGCCTACAGGAGCGAAAAAAGCCACTGTCCAGCACGCCATCTCGAAAAATCCGTATCTTGGCGCAATCCTCATCGATGCGGCAGGCGGCAAAGTGCTCTTTGAAGACAATGCCGATGCCCAAGGCAATCCCGCAAGCATCATCAAACTCATGAATCTGCTTATAATACTCGAGCATATAAAAAACCGCTCTATTACTCTTCAAGACAAAATCATCGTAACCGCCGAGGCCGCTAAAACAGGGGGCTCACAGGTCTACCTGAAAGAAAATGAGGAGTTCACAATTGACGAACTGCTGTATGCTCTCATGGTTCAGTCGGGCAATGACGCTGCAGTTGCCCTTGCGATTCATCTCGGCGGAACAAAAGACGCCTTTGTCGAGCTGATGAATGCAAAGGCGCAGCAGCTTGGCATGACCAATACAAAGTTTCACTCAGTGCATGGCCTGCCTCCGGGAAAAGACCAGCTCCCCGATGTATCAACGCCGCGCGACATGGCAAAGCTGTGCCAGGAGCTGCTGAAATGGGATGATGTGCTGCGTTACACATCGGTGAAGGAGCGCCCGTTCCGGGCCGACTCAGCGCAGCCCTTTATCATGCGCAACCATAACAAGCTGCTGGGAAGTTTTGAAGGTTGCGATGGATTCAAGACCGGATATTACCGGGTTGCAGGCTTCTCCATTGCAGCAACAGCCTCAAAAAAAGGCGTTCGCGCAATAGCCGTTGTTTTTGGCAGCCAGAACCGCCATGTGCGCGATGCCAAGGCCAAAGAACTGCTTGCCCGTGGCCTTGCAGAGCTTGTGAAAAACGCGCCGCCATCCGCTGCCGGGACACCTGCACCTGCTGCGGCTGCCCAGCCTGATGTCACCGAGAAACAAGCCGTTGATGATACAGCCGCTGGGAAAGATGTTGTGCAGATATCAACGCGCACGCTAAAAATCATTGGCATTGCGGCCGCGGCTCTTATTGTGCTGTTTGCCGCACTCTTTCTGTTTAAAGGCAAAAAAAAGAAGGGCCCTTTTAACGACTGAGTTCCCCCTCTCAGCCTATGTTACTTCACTGAGCTGAGCACACTAAACAAAGCCCGCCATGACAGCATGACGGGCTTTGTCAGTCATCTTGCCTTCGGCCAAGCCGAGGGACTGCCTGGAGTTAAATAGAAACAATAATTTCTTTTTGAAAGGATCAGCGTATGCCCTTCCACGGCAGGCATAAGACACGATGGCCGAAAGTTACTGCTGAACGGAAAAGCGTTGAAGAGCTCCTCAAGGAAATGAAGAAGCCCGCCTCTGCCGATGCTAACTACCGGGAACGTTCACTGAAGATTCATGGGCTGATTTGTGCCAAGTGCGGCAGGGAGTTTGAACTCGCCGATAAAAACCTTCTGACCGTCCACCACAGAGACGGCAATCACAAGAACAACCCGCCGGACGGATCCAACTGGGAAAACCTCTGTATCTACTGCCATGATGATGAGCACAGCAGAGGGGTGCTGGGCGATTATCTGACCAAAGGGTAAAGCAGGCTGCCCTTTTGATTTTTTATTGAGCCATTGCATGTGGTGCGGCGTTTGGCCCGGTAGCGCCTGAACGCAAAATCATTTTTTTGTTGGGTTAAGCCCGGAAGCAACCGTTGGGTTTCGCACCTCAACCCAACCTACGCAATTTACAATATTTTTAGTAGAGACAGGTTTCAAACCTGTCTCTACAATCATAAGGGCGAACCCAACAAATTTTTGTTCGGGGTTTTCGTTCACCCACTCGGTAGGGTATCAGTCTGTAGGGTGCGCTGTGCGCACCGCTTTACCGTGTTTCGGTGCGCACAGCGCACCCTACGGTTCAATTTATCTTTGCAGCCATCAAATTATCAATTGACTACAATCACGTCTACCGCTTCACGATTATCAATCAAAATAATTATAATACTCTATGCCCAGATGCGTAATAAGCTCTTCGCCGATAATATAGCGAAGAGTATTTTTCAATTTTGTAAGCTGAATAAAAAGATCATGCTCCGGGTAGACCGATTCTGCGGTCATGGGCGACTTGAAATAAAACGACAGCCATTCCTGAACACCGGGCATGCCGGCCCGGGCTGCAAGGTCGGCAAACAGCACGAGGTCAAGCACCACCGGGGCTGCAAGGATTGAATCGCGGCAGAGAAAATTAATCTTTATCTGCATTTTGCGGCCCATCCAGCCGAAAATGTCGATATTGTCCCACCCTTCCTTATCGTCGCCGCGGGGCGGATAGTAGTTGATGCGGACCATGTGATGTATCTTGCCGTAGAGATCCGGATAAAGATCGGGTTGCAGTATCGTATCAAGCACGGACAGTTTTGATACCTCTTTGCTTTTAAAAGAACCGGGATCCTCAAGAACCTCACCATCACGGTTGCCAAGAAGGTTGGTAGAAAACCAGCCGTCGATCCCCAGCATCCGGGCCTTGAGTCCGGGCGCTATCATGGTTTTCATGAGCGTCTGTCCGGTTTTGTAATCCTTGCCTGCAATGGGCACGCCCTTTTCGCGGGCAAGCTCTGAAAGCGCAGGCATGTCGGTGCACAGGTGCGGAGAGCCGTTGATGTAGGGAATACGGTTTTTAATAGCCGTATAAGCATAGACCATGCTGGGGGCTATATGCTCATCATTGCTTTTCAGGCCCGCTTCAAATGCCTCAATAGTCTGATGCACTGCCGAGGGCTCCATATAGACTTCAGTTGAGCCGCACCATATCATGACCATGCGGCTCACATTGTTATCAGCGGCAAATTTCTGTATGTCGTCCTGCAGCATCAGGTGCTTGTCCCACCAGGTTGCGCCGGTTTTGACATTAGGGCCGTCGAGCTTTTTGACATAGCGGCGATCAAACACCGCCGGCATGGGATGAATGTCTGCAAGAAAATCCCGCACCGGCTCAAGCTGCTCCGGGGTTAGAACTCCGGCATGCTTTGCAGCCTCATAGCAGTTGTCGGGGAATATGTCCCAGCCCGCGCAGACAATTTCCGATAATGACGCAAGCGGTACAATATCCTTAATCAGGGGCTGGCGATTTTCATCGCGGCGGCCAAGCCGAATATGGCCCATCTGCGTCAGCGAGCCGAAGGCCGGATACAGGCCCCTGCGAATCGATTCAAGCCCGGCAAGAAATGTAGTGGTTACTGCCCCCATTCCAGGCATGAGCACGCCGAGCTTTCCCTTTGGCTGCGCAATCGTAATCTTTTTTCTGTCCATTATCATCTCCTGAGAAATCGAATGAATACATGCCAGTAGAGACAGGTTTGAAACCTGTCACTACATGAAAAACAAGATTGCCACGTCGCTCCGCTCCTCGCAAGGCGCCGGGACTTTTTACGAGACCATCAAGAATAACCATTGCAAAAGCTAGAGCCGGTCAATATAGTCTTCGCCAATCCTGACAAAATCAACCCAGTGCCGCATGGGATAGGCATGATGCTGCGTCTGGTTTTTAATGCTCTTCCACAGGCAGGCCACAAGCCATCGCTTGCTGTCAGTGGGCGTGCCCAGCAGAGCCGCTAGCCTGTCGGCAAGGCCCTGATCGTCACAATCAACCGCGGCGCCGCGCCAGTAGCCTTCCAGCGCGGCAAGATATGAAGCGGTTATTTTTCGTCTGCCGCTGATAAGGCCATCCTTGCGCGGAAGATTGCCGCGCCACTTCATGCAGCCGATGCTGCTGACAAGTATATCAATACGGCGCACGAATTTGAAATGGCAGGCAGGCTCTGCCGACCCGCCCACATCGCAGAGAAAATCGCGCGCAGCTCTGCCCAGTTGACGGTTAATTTCGTTTTCAAGATATGCCATGCGCTCATGCCATGTATGAGGCAACTCCTGCGGATGATGAGGTGCCAGGGGTGTGGCAGCCTCTTTTTCGTTCAAGCCCCAGAATGTGCAGTTGATTGAACGGCTTGAAAGGCCATAGTAGGTCCTTTCGGCAAGCATGCTTTTAAGCGGGTCTTTTTCGCCGAGAAATCTGTATGCTTTCTCGATGGTTGATTTGCCAGCCTGTTTGTACCCTGCTACATCCTGAGGCGCCGTATCATAAACCCAGCCTTTGAGCGCTTCAGCATAGTCGATGAGCTCCTGCCTGCGGCCGGTGCTGACCTGGTAGTGGAGACGCAGCGCCGTGTGCTTGCTGCCGCCGATAATGGAGCATATTTCATGGACGCGCTCGGGATAATCATAGCGCCATATGCAGCAAAAATCAGCTGCGATGCGGCGCTCCTCATCCTCGTGCCGCAACTGCCCGAGCGCAGCTTCAAGCTCATGAATTGCGTTTAAATCCGGATCCTCGCCATAGCCCCGCCGGAGATTCACATCATGGAATTTGCCGCTTTTTACCAGGTGGCTGATAAGGCTCAAGGGTATGCCTTGTCTACCAAGTGTCGCGCCATGCGGTGAAAGAAGCATCTCTTCCATAGGCAATCCCCCGATCCCGTAAAATCTTTTATTAAAAAAAATAATATGCTATATTTTTTCAGGCTTTGCAGTTTCTTTATAAAAACAGGTTTATATAAAAATGACAAGAAAATTTTTTTCAACAGGCCTTTCCATACTGTGTTTTCTGCTGATCCTCTGCGCTCTTGCAGCAACCTTTGGCATGCAGCTGCTGGGAGATTTGAAAACCTATGTTCAGATTTCGCTCAAGAATGTTGAAGAAACAACGGGGTACCGCATAACACTTGATGATATCAGATGGGATATTTTTGAAGGCACCGGCATCAGGGTAGATAATCTTGTACTGTATGACGCAGCAGGCGCCATCCCCCTGATCGACTGCCGCAAGGCCCATATTAAATTCGATATCCTGCCTCTTGTCAAAGCCAAACTCATCGTCTCACGCATTACACTTGATAACCCCTGCATAACGATTCATCGCGACAGTAAAGGCCTCTGGAAGCTGCCCCCGCTTGCTGCCCCAGTAGAGACCGGCATCATCAGCAGGCTTGACGCATTCTCCGATTTTTCAATCTCTTTAAAAAGATTTCATATAAATGGTGGAAGCATTCGTTTTGACGACAGGCTCCGCAATGTACGGTTTGATCTTGACGATATTATGCTGCAGGTCCTGCGCGATAAGCAAGCCGGCGCCTTTGGGGTGAATATAACCGCACGCCAGCTGCCGAATGAAGGCGGCTCTGCAGCGTTCAAAGGCGTTTTTCAGGGCATAGATGCGCAGGGCCGGCCCGAGCGGCTCACCGGCAGCGGGGAGCTCACACTGAAGTCGGCAAAACTGCTGCGCTTTGCATCCTATATCTACGACAATGCCTCCTCGGCAGAGATGCCGTCATCGCTCAATGCCGCTCTCACGGTAAAGCTTGAGCCGGACTGGCGCTTTCTTCTGAACGGCACCATTGATTCCGACAATATGTCTGCGCCGCTGCCCGGTGGAAAGCTGCTGGCACTGGGTCAAAGCAGTCTTGACTTTTCAGCCCGGGCAAGCTCTGAATTGCTGCTGCTGGACAGCTTCAGGCTTACCTGGGCCGATAATGCGACTCTAATGGGTACCTGCTCCCTAGCCCGCAAGGCTGCCTCCTCAGTCTCTCTGGAACTGAACTGTTCCTCTAACAGAATACCTATTCCGGATATTGCAAAAATTGCCGCATCATATAATGCTCTGCCTCCGCAGGCCCAGACAATTCTTGCACACACACCCTGCGGCGAGCTAACGGTAACTGAAGCCCATGTTGGCGCAATTCTCGGGGAAGATGCTGCTCAGGAGCCTTTGAAAATGAACGTGAAAGTGCAGCTCTATGATGTAGTAACCAATTTTTCACCGCAGCTGCCGGCGCTGCGTATCACCCATGCAAGGCTTCATCTGCAGGAAGATGAGACCCTTGATGCTGCGATTGAGGCGCAGTGGCCCGGCAC
>CAYNVA010000199.1:0-9866 GCA_964400575.1 uncultured Thermodesulfobacteriota bacterium
TCAAGGCGGGAAAGCTCGGAGGCGAGTGCGGAAACCGGAGCCCGGTTTTGAAGCACCTCTGCCCACAGGCGCAGCAGGCGCTCCTTGGTGACTGCATCAAGCAGATCGTGATCTTCTATGCAGTCGGCCACGCGGAAGAGCAGGTAGGCAACGGTCACTGCCTCGCGCAGCATGCCCGGAAGCTGCTCTATTGAAAGAGCAAAGGTGCGGCTCACATTGCGCAGCATTTCGTAGCTATTCACGGACAGCCCTCGCTGCAAAGTATTCAGGCGCAGAACTGTTTGGCCGCTGCGCGGATGCGCGCAACCACACGCTCGCGGCCGATGGCGATCAGCAGCTCGAAAAGCCCCGGGCCCGCGGCCTGGCCGGTCACGGCCGTGCGCACGCCGTTGATGATGATGCCTGCCTTGATGCCGAGCTTTTCGGACAGCTCGCGCGCCGCATGCTCCGTGCTCTCAAGATCAAAGGCCGGCAGCTTTTCAAACATATCAGCAAGCCCGGTGATAGAGGCCTTGATAGCAGGGTCCTTCTTCAGGTTTTTTTGAACGGCGGCCTCTTCAAAGGTGAAATCCTCTGCAAAGTAGGGGCGGCCCTGGGTCGAAAAATCTTTTATGGTATGCAGCCGCGTGCGGATCAGCTCCACCACGGATTCAAACCACTGCTTTTTCTGACCGGCATATGCCTCATCCCACAGGCCCGATGCTTTCAGCTCGTCGCGCACATAGGGGATGAGCTCACCGAGCGGCATCATGCTCATGTAGCGGGCGTTGATGGAAATGGCCTTGGGATCGGTCCAGTTTTTGGGATCGCCTGGCGTGTAGTTGAAGATGGAGTTGCTGCGGCTGACACCCTCAAGGCTGAAAGCCTCGATCATTTCTTCGCGCGTGAAGAATTCGCGGCTGTCGGAGGTGGCCCACCCGAGCAGCGCAAGGAAATTGCACAAGGCCCAGGGCAGGAAACCCCGCTCCTTGTAATAGGCCACGGTCACCACCTCGCCATGCTTGCGCTTGGAGATTTTTGCCTTCCTGGTGTCGAGCGTGAGCGACATGTGGGCAAATACGGGCCGCTTGTATCCCAGCGCGTCATAGATAAGAATCTGCTTGGGGGTGTTGGCAATGCCGTCCTGCCCGCGCATCACATGACTGATGCGATCCATGTTATCGTCAACGGCATTTCCGAGCACATACAGCGGTTTGCCGTCTGAGCGCAGGATCACGAAGTCTTCGATATCGGCATAGCGCTTTTCAATGCGGCCGTACACGGCATCATCAAACACCACGGCTCCGTCGGTCCGGGGCGTTTTGAACCGCACCACATAGGGCATGCCCCGCTCTTCGCGCTTTTTCAGCTCCTCGGGTGAAAGGTTGCGGCAGGAGCCGTCATACTTGTTGTCGATCTTCTCTTTCAGCGCATGCTCCCGCTTTGCCTCCAGATCCTCTCTGGTGCAGAAGCATTTGTAGGCATGGCCTGTTTCCAGAAGCCTGCGGGCCGTTTCCTGGTGCTGCGCAATGCGTTCGGACTGGTAGTAGGGGCCCTCATCCCAGTTGATTCCGAGCCAGCGCATGCCGTCAAGGATTTCGTCGATGGAGGACTGCGTTGATCGCTCGGTGTCGGTGTCTTCGATGCGCAGGATGAACGTACCTTTATGCTTGCGCGCAAACAGCCAGTTGTACAGGGCCGTCCGTGCGCCGCCGATATGCAGGTAGCCGGTAGGGGAGGGTGCAAAACGAACTCGTACGTCTTCCATGGAACATGATCCTTTCGTGACGGGGATGCTTACAAGCTTGAAAAACAGGGGATAACTGTACCAGAAAACCCCTGGTGAGACAATGACAAACCTTTACGGTGCCCGGGTTTTGGTATATAGTTGGCACATCGCACAATATGGCAGGAATCATGTATGGGCATTGAGGCTTTAGAAGAAAAATTTCAGCGCTACCGGCAGCGCCATCCAGAAAACATGGACCGGCTGCGGGAACTGGCTGAAAAAGTATCCGCTGTGCAGGCCCGTGTGCGCGAGCTTATGGACGCGATCACACCACGGCTGTGCAGCGCCTGCATTGCCTCATGCTGCAAGTGCATGCCCGTTGACGGTTGGTTCACCGAAAGCGATTACTTTCTGTACCGCATGCTCCATGAGGAGCCGTTTGGTCTTCGCAGACACCACGGCGACGGCAGGAGCTGCACGTTTCTTGGAGACGCCGGCTGCGAGCTGCCCGGAGCCATGCGCTCATTTCCCTGCGTGAAGGTCAACTGCAAAATGGTCGCCGAGGCCCTTGAGGCAAACGGCAGGCTTGCGGAGTTTGCGGAGCTCTATGATGAAATGAGCAGACTGCAGGAGCAGGTCTGGCCCCTGCTTGCCGACAGCCTGTCCCCCACAATCATGCAGGCCCAGCAGCTATGACACACCTGTTTCAGCACCGGCTGCTCAATCAGCCTTTCGGCGATCCGGCCCTGTATGTGCGGCTATCCGGGGAGAAGAAGGCACTGCTCATTGACCTTGGCGATGTGAGCTGCCTTGAACCGGCCAAGCTGCTCAAGGTCGAAGACGTGTTTGCTTCTCACACCCATATCGATCACTTTATCGGCTTTGACCATGTGCTGCGCCTGAACCTGGCCCGCGACAAGACCATCCGTATATTCGGCCCGCCGGGCATTATTAAAAATATCAAGGGCAAGCTTGCAGGCTATACCTGGAACCTGGTCGGTGAGTATCCCTTTATCATTGAAGCCGTCGAGATCGGGGCAAGGGCACTTAAAAAGGTGCGCTTCATCTGCGCCGAGCGGTTTAAGCCCCGGAAGGCAGAGACCCTTGCATATACCGCGCCCCTTATCGACCTTCATCCTCATTACGCAGTGCAGGCCCTGCGGCTTGATCACCGCATCCCGTCCATTGCCTACAGCATGGAGGAGCGGTTCCATATAAATATCAATAAAGACCGGCTCGACAGCCTCGGGCTGACCGTTG
Organism: uncultured Thermodesulfobacteriota bacterium; assembly: GCA_964400575.1. Classification (GTDB taxonomy): domain Bacteria; phylum Desulfobacterota; class WTBG01; order CAIYCZ01; family CAIRTM01; genus CAIWCT01. The sequence continues at coordinate 2,969 of CAYNVA010000199.1, forward strand.
GCATATGGCTGCGTGATTTAAAAGATGCCATCTGGGCAGGCAGGCCTGATGATTTCATGGTGCGGATCGATGGCGGGGCAGAGATGCCCCTTGGGGAGCTCACGCGAGAAATCGCCACCATCACCAAAGGACAGAAGATTGTCTATGTTTCCGACTGCCGGGGTACCGCTGCCAATCTCAAAAAAATTATAGACTTTGCCCGCGGCGCCGACCTGCTGTTCTGCGAAGCCGCGTTTCTGGACCGTGACCGCGACAAGGCCTTTGAACGCGGCCATCTCACGGCAAAGCAGGCAGGCTTTGCAGCACGGGAGGCAGGGGTTGCCAATCTGCAGGTGTTTCATTTCTCCCCGCGCTATGAAACAGCCCCCGGGCTTCTCTACCAGGAGGCGCAGCAGGAATTTAAACAATAAACGGAAGATTCGTGTGAGCAGACCCATGACAAAAACAAGGCAGGAGATAGAGCGCATCATTTCAGACTTTTTGCAGGAGCACGGCGAAAACTATATGACCTGCGCACTTGCAACCTGCTCGGATAACCAGGCGCGGTGCACGCCGGTTGACGCACGGGCCGACGGGCTCACTATGTATTTTGTCTGCGACCGGGGCGGCAAGCTTGAAAACATGCAAACAAATCCGCATGTGTGCCTTGCCGTTTTTATTCCTGTGGGCACAGGCTATATGAAAAACGCGCGGGGGCTGCAGATGTGGGGCACGGCCCATGTGCTGACCATGAAGGACGCTCCTCGCGAGTTCGCCCGCGGCGCGGGAATTATCAGGATTGATGAAATAAGCAAATTATTTACCGGCGAAGCGCTTCCCGATGCGGTCAAGGCGACACTGACGATTATTAAAATCGTACCGGAAAAAATAGCCTATTTTGATTCAACCGGCCCTGAGCCGGCGCGCTATGTCTGGGAAACCCTGCAGCCCTGACGCACGCATAATGCCCTCACAAGGCGGCATATTCCGGTCAATAAGCTCCTGTAGCGCCGCCGATACATAAAGCCGTCGGAACCGTGCGGCGGGCCTGGTGTTTATAGTGGCAGCTCAGGCACGACAGGAACAGATTGAAAATACCTGGCACATGGGCTATAGATAGTCAACTTTGCATTATATGCGCTGGCCGTTTTATGGACAATATCGACTCCTATTATACGCAGAATACCCACGAATACATGCGCTGCAGCGACGGGGCGTTTGCCGATTTCATATTCGCCTCAATGACGCAGGTCATGGGGGATGAGTATAAAAAGTGCCGCAATGCCATAGAGCTCGGCGCAGGGATGGGCCGTTTTTCATTCACCCTGGTCAATTATTTCAGCCGGGTATGGCTTATAGAGCCCGCGCGGGCTTTTGCCGAAACCCTGCGCGAGCTGTTCCCGCAGGAGCATGTCAGCGTCGTTGATACGACAGCCGAGATTTTTTTTGCATCAACGCCGGTGCCGCCCGACTCGATTTTTTTCTGCTTTCACCTGCTGCACCATCTGTCTCGGCAGCAGCGCCGTGAGCTGTTTTCATTTATACGGTCAGCGGGGGCTGCAGCCGTTTTTGTTGACCCGAATCCCTGGAACCCCCTGCTGCTGGCGCAGCCTTTTTTCGACAAGGATATGTGCTTTAAGGAAGAGATGCAGTACCTGCGACTGACCAGGCGGCGGCTCACCCGCGAGCTTGCCGACTGCGGCATGCGGGTTATGGCACATGCGCCCCTGTGCCTGCTGCCGCCTTTTGCCGCCATGAAGGTGCTGCGCCGGCCGGATGGCGCGGAAAAGCTTTTGCGCTTCGAGCGCGCCCGGCGCCTGCTGCCGTTTCTGGGCTCCTATCATTTTTTTTACTGCACCGCCAGAAAGCAATCACAGGAAATTGTATGATATTTTTGAAAAATCAACGATCATATCCTCTACTGTTTGCGCAGGGGCTGGTTTTTCTTTTTCTCGGGGTGTTTAGCTGCCTGTTTATCTACTGCATGGTGCAGCGGGTCATTTATCCGTTTGAACTTGAATGGCTGGAGGGCGAGATGCTCTGCCATGCCCTGCAGGTGCTGCAGGGGCTTCCGATTTTCGGGCCCCCCTCATCGGAATTCATCGCAGAGATTTATCCTCCTGTCTACTATTATGTAATTGCCGCCTTTTTTAAGCTTGCAGGCTCCGTCAGCTTCCCCCTGCTGCGCCTGGTGTCGGTGTTCAGCCTTGCGGGCATTCTTGCGTTTTTGTATCTGATAATCCGAAGGCAGGAGGGCAGCAGGGCTACGGCCCTTCTTGTCGCCGGGCTGTTTATCAGCTGCTACGAAATTCACGGTGCCTGGTATGATGTCGGCAGGGTCGACATGGTCTTTTTTCTTTTTATCATAAGCGGGCTTTATGTTCTTGCCTATGCACGCTATCGCTATTTGGGGATTATCGCCGGGGCAGCGCTTTTGACGCTTGCCTGCTATACTAAACAATCCGCAGTCTACTATCTGCCCTTTGCCGCTCTGTACCTTTTTCTGGACTCTAAAAAGGAAGCAATCCTTTTTACCCTTATTGCATCAGTGCTGGTCGCAGGGGTTTTTTTCGGCCTGAATGCCGCCTCCAATGGATGGTTTGCGGAATACGCCTTTTACAATCCGATTCGCTATAATGAGCTTTTGAACAAGCCCATTGATCAGATCCCCTTCAAGATGCTGTTCGAATTTCGCGACCGCATCTGGCCTGAAATACGATATGAAATTTTTTACAAGCTGCCGGTTTTTTTCACCCTCACGGCCGGTTACCTTGTGCACCGCAGCCTGACGCTGAAGAAATCATCGCGCGTGAGCATCTGGGAGCTGACAGCGCTGCCGGCCATCATTTCCTATTTCAGCATACGGCCGCATCTGGGCTCTGAAAAGAACGATTTCATGTACCTGACATTGTGGGGCTGCATGCTGCTCGGGCTGCTGCTGACACGGCTCGCAAAATCGTTTCCCGACGATGCACGCCAGAGCCTCAGGACAGCCCTGTACCTGCTTCTTGCCGGGCAGCTGGCGCTGCAGCTGTACAACCCCCAGAAGCTCGTGCCAGCGCCGGGCAGTGCGGAAAAAGGCCGGGAAATCATCAGCATTATCCGCAGCATGCCGGGCCAGGTGTTCCTTCCCTATCATTCCTACTACGGCATCATGGCGGGCAAAGAGAAGATCATGAACGGAGGGGCATACTGGGCCTGGCAGATTTTGAGCAAAGAGCCCTATCGCCCGGTTGATTTGATCGAGAAGATACGGCGGAAATATTTTTTCGCAATTATTGTCGATGACCGGGCCTACCTGACCGCCAAGGGAGACCGGGTGCTTCTTGACAATCTGAAAATATTTATGGACTCGGGCGACGAACTGGCAGCCGTAATAGAGAAGTATTATCAGCCCGGCGGGCGGCTACCGTATGCCAACGATGATGAGTTCCGCGACACGACGGGGCTTTTCACCCGGCCCGAGCTTATTCTGGTTCCAAAACCTTAACCCCGGGGCTATTCGATATAATCCCGCACGATGAAGAGGGGCCTGTTCTGCGTTTCCCGGTAAATCCGGTAGACATACTCGCCAAGAATTCCCAGAAAAACCAGCTGCACCGAACCGAAGAAGAAGATGCTCAGCACGGTTGACGACCAGCCGAAGGGCGCCTTGCCCGATGCTTTGCTCAGCAGGGTATAGATCATGCCGCCGAAAAACGTGAGGACGCCGAGCAGGCCCGAATAAAGGCAGACTTTCAGTGGCAGGTCGGTGAACGAGAAGAATGCGTCAAAGGCCAGTCGCACCAGTTTTGCAAGAGTCATTTTTGCGGTGCCCTCCTGCCGGTCTGGGCGGCGGTATTCAATATAGCTCTGTTTGAACCCCACAAAAAAACGAAGCCCCGGCAGGTAGCGGTTTTTTTCATGCAGAGCAAGCAGGGCCTGGGCGACCCGTCTGGAAAAAACTGAAAAATTGCCCGTGTTTTCAACATCATGATTGCGCAGCACGCGCTGGAACATTCGGTGAAAGAGCTCTATGAGCTGCCGCTTGGGCCACTTCTCCTCCCGCTCGATCCGCTTGCCGAACACGACGTCAATATTTTCAGCCGTGATTTTTTCAAACATGGACGGCAGCAGCTCGGGCGGATCCTGCAGGTCGCCATCCATCATGGCGATATAGTCTCCCCGGGCATAGGTGAGCCCGGCGGTATAGGCCGACTGGTGGCCGAAATTGCGTGACAGAACCAGGGCTTTGATCCTGCCGTCACGCGCGTGGCCTGCAAGCAGCATTTCGAGCGTCCGGTCGCTACTGCCGTCATCGACGCATATTATTTCATAGTCCTCCGTGGCGCGCTGCAGGGCGGCCGATGACCGGGATAGAAGTTCATCAACAAGGGCTTCTTCGTTGTACAGCGGAATGATAAGCGACAGCATGTTAGATATACCTTTCAAGGGTTTTGTGACAGGATTGCGGCAAGCCGCTCAAGGGCGCTGCCGCGGCTGTCCGTACAGGCGGCGCGCACGGATTCGGCCAGCCCCTCCTGCTTCATCTTTTTATTGAAATGCCAGGCGATCTCCAGCAGCACATAGCCGTGGTAGAGCGTGCCGCAGCGCTCAAGCTTGCGCCGGTTTCTTTGCGGGGCCGCGGCCGTGTAGGCATCCCTGAACTGCCTGTGCAGCGCTTCATCAAAACCGCAGAGCCCGTAGGCCAGGCGAAAGTATTCAATCTGGAAGGGCAGGAATTTGAACGCCTCGGTGTCGATAAGGCGGATTGTGCCGTCGGGGCAGACAAGAATGTTGTTCATGTTCACGTCGCCATGGCACAGGTTGAAGCCCGTGAGCGGCCTGATGACGGATTTTTTCCGCTCAAACCAGGCGACGAGGCTGTCGGCGGAGCTGCCTCCGGGCATGCAGCCCGATGCGGCAATGGCCTGAGCGCGCTCGGACGTCTTGCGCATGAGATAGCCCCTGAACCCCAGCACCTGAAATGACTTAAGCTTCCCCCAGCGAAAGCTGCGTGCAGCGTGCATGCGCGCAAACAGGGCAGCAGCCTGCGCAATATGGTTCCTGCGCCCGTCCCCGAGCTCGTCAAGCGGCGTTCCTTCGACGCGCTCCTCGCAGGCAAAATAGTAGCCCATGTCTTCAGCGGTTTTCCAGGCACGGTTGGCAAAAAAAAGCTTTGGCACCGGGATGCTGCGGCGCTCGAGATGGGCATGGGCCCAGATGATGTTCTTGATGCGGAAGCGCTTGGACACGGCCTTGAGCACATACCTGCCGCCGCCGGCAACAGTGAGAAACCAGATGAGATTGCGGCTGCCGCAGCTGACGGGCTCCAGGCTGAACGTGCGGCCGCTGGCGCCCAGGGCTGGCAGTATCTTCGTTGAGATATAATCCTTCAGCGTGTCGGGCTGAATCGGCTGCTGTGTGTCCATGCCGGGCATGTTAGCAGAACAGGAGCTGTGCAGGCAAGCCCGTTTTTTCTGCGCTGCCGTCGCTGTTGACGGGCCGTGTGATTTGGTATAGTCTTTGATGCTCACAACAGTAATTTTTTAGCGAGAGATTATCACATGAAACAGGCATCACTCAACCCTGAACAGTTCCCGGCCCATGTGCGCGGGCATCTCGTTCCGACCTATGCAGGCGATGTGGTCTATGCGTGCATCGGCTGCGGCGAGACCTATGCCCTTGACCAGTTTCTCTATACCTGCCCCGCGTGCAAAAGCCTGCTGCGCCTGCATGACCGGGCTTTTGACGAGCTCAAAAAAATTGACGGCGCGACCTGGCGCGATATTTTCGACTATCGCCGGATGCTGCGGCTGGAGCCGCTGAAGGGCGTTTTCCTGTTTAAGGAAATCCTGTTCCCGACCATCCCCCTGCAGGACATCATTTACCTGGGCGAGGGGCATACGCCCCTGGTGCGCTCAAATGCCGGGCTGAGCGGCCTTGTGGGCATGGAGTTTTTCGTGAAGAACGACGGGCTTAACCCGTCGGCATCATTCAAGGACCGCGGCATGGCAAGCGCCATCAGCTTCATCAATTACTCGATCCGCAAGCGCGGCATTAAGGAGCTGCTGGGCATCTGCGCTTCCACGGGCGATACTTCGGCAGCAGCGGCCCTGTACCTGAGCTATCTGGACAAGAACATCGTCCGCTCGGTGGTGCTCCTGCCGAAAGGAAAAGTCACCCCGCAGCAGCTTTCCCAGCCTTTGGGCAGCGGCGCCACAGTGATCGAGGTGCCCGGCGTGTTTGACGACTGCATGCGCATCGTGGAGCAGCTTGCCGAGCGCTACCAGGTCTGCCTGCTCAACTCAAAGAACCCCATTCGCATAATGGGGCAGAAATCCTATGCCTTCGAGGTTGCCCAGCAGCTCGGCTATGATACCAAAGACCTTACCGTTGTGGTGCCGGTCGGGAATGCCGGCAATGTGACCGCCATCATGGAAGGGTTTCTTGATCTGTACCGGCTCTCAATCATCCCGCACCTGCCGCAGATCGTAGCCGTGCAGAGCAGGCATGCAAACCCCGTGGCGACGTGGCGCGCCAGCGGACGGTATGAGCCCATGACGGTGCGCTCAAGTGTTGCACAGGCTGCCATGATCGGCGACCCGGTATCATTTCCCAAGGTGAAAAAGCTTGTCGAGGAACATTTCAACGAACAGTTCTTTGCCGTAGATCTTTCCGAGCAGGAGGTCATCGAAGGCATGCTTGAGGCAAACCGCCGGGGCCATGTGGTCTGCACCCAGGGCGGCGAGTCGATTGCGGGCCTGGCCAAAGCCGTGAAGCTCGGCATCGTTGCAAAAGACCGAACAGTGGTGGTTGACTCAACCTCCCATCAGCTCAAGTTTTCAAATTTTCAGCAGATGTATTTTGAAAATTCATTTCCCGCCGAGTATGGCATTACGGCAAAACCCGAGCTGGTCAACAAGCCCGTGCAGCTTGA
>CAYNVA010000200.1:0-9433 GCA_964400575.1 uncultured Thermodesulfobacteriota bacterium
GGAAAGTTTTTCCTGGTATCGCGTATGGCGTCAAGCACTGATGTTGTATGCGCATGGGCCGTATCGATAACAATTACGTCGGCCCCTGCATTGATGAGGGCCTCTGTGCGTGCTTCCCGGTCAGAGCCGACACCGATGGCGGCGCCGACCCGCAGCCTGCCCCTGTCGTCCTTGCATGCACTTGGGTATTTGACGGACTTTTCGATATCTTTAACCGTAATGAGGCCGACCAGATTATTCTGCTCATCAACCACGAGCAGTTTTTCAATACGATTTTTGTGCAGGAGTTTTCGCGCATCATCGAGTGTGATGCCGGGCCGGGCCGTAATCAGCCGTTCTTTGGTCATGACATCTGAGATTTTTTTGCTGTAGTCGGTTTCAAACCGTATGTCGCGGTTTGTGAAAATCCCTACAAGCTTGCCTTCCTTGACCACCGGAAAGCCAGATATTTCAAGGCGCTTCATTGTTTCAAGCGCTTCATAGAGCGGCTGGTCAGGATGTACGGTGATGGGATCAACCACCATACCGCTTTCCGACTTTTTCACCTTCGCGACTTCACGGGCCTGATCCTCAACAGGCAGATTCTTGTGAATCATGCCGATGCCGCCTTCACGGGCCATGGCAATTGCTGTGCGTGCTTCGGTGACGGTGTCCATTGCAGCGCTGACGATAGGGATATTGAGTATTATTTTTTTTGTTAAACTTGTCGAAATATCAATATCTTTCGGCAAAACATCAGAATGCTGCGGGATCAGCAGAACATCGTCAAATGTCAGGCTTGAGGATATTTGTTCATTGGCCATGGTAATTCCTTTGATGAGTGTTGACGGTGAAAATGGTTAGATGAGAAAACTACACAAAATAACGTGCTGTGTCAAGTTTTCAAACTCTCAAAGCGCGCACCATTGCTGCTTTGAAGTCCCTTGTGCCGTCATCCATTTTCCCGCCTGCGCAGCCAGGGGCTCAAACGGAAACGAGTTATTTACTGTTTTTGCTTGAACTGACCCGCAAATATCTATATAAGATAAAGATTAATAATTTATTAAGGGCGAAGAGTTCGTATGTCTTATGTCAGGGTATTGGGACGCAGTGCGCTGGGTGTGCTGGAAATGCTGGGCTCCTATGGCATGTTTCTGCTGACAGCGTTTTTCTGGCTTTTCGGCTCACCGCTTAAGTTCAAGCGGGTTCTCGAGCAGATCACCTTCATCGGCGTCAAGTCAACGGTCATCGTGCTGCTAACAGGTGCTTTTACCGGCATGGTATTTGCGCTGCAGGTTTTCTATGCCCTGAGCAAGTTCGGCGGTGAATCCCTGCTCGGGCCGACGGTGGCGCTTTCCCTGATTCGCGAACTCGGCCCGGTTGTTTCTGCTCTCATGATTACCGGGCGCGCTGGGTCTGCGCTGGCATCTGAAATCGGCATCATGCGCATCACCGAGCAGATTGATGCCCTGGAAATAATGGCTGTCAACCCCTATCGCTATCTTGTTGTTCCCAACATGGTAGCCGCTGTTATTTCATTTCCCCTGCTCGGAGCTTTTTTCAGCATGATCGGCATTTGGGGCGGCTATCTCGTGGGAGTGAAACTGCTTGGGGTGAGCGAGGGCACCTATTTCGGTGAGATGAGCAATTTTGTCGACATGAAGGATATCACGATGGGCATAACCAAGTCCCTGAGCTTCGGCCTCATTGTCTCCTGGGTATGCTGCTACAAGGGGTTTTTTACGGAATTTGGGGCCAAGGGCGTGGGCAAGGCTACAACGCAGTCCGTTGTCATATCCTCGGTGCTGATTCTTATCTGGGATTATTTCATAACTTCAATTTCTCTGTAAACTATGATCATCGTCCGTGATGCATATAAAAGCTTTAATGGCAACCAGGTGCTCAAAGGTTTGAACCTTGAGATACTCGAAGGCGAGATGTTTGCCCTCATCGGCCGCAGCGGCCTTGGGAAAAGCGTGCTGCTCAAGCACATCATCGGGATTATGAAGCCTGACAGGGGCGATATTTTTGTGGACGATCAGAACGTGCGCAGTCTTCGGGGTAAAAAGCTTGAAGCCATGCGCCGTAAATTCGGCTATCTTTTTCAGGAAGGCGCACTGTTTGACTCCATGACGGTATTTGAGAATATCGCCTTTCCCCTGCGGGAGAAGACAGCGATGAAGGAACCGGAAATCAAGGAGCGTGTTTTTGTCGAGCTTGAGCATATGGGCCTCAAGAATGACGCTCACAAGTATCCGGCTGAGCTGAGCGGCGGCATGCGCAAGCGCACATCACTGGCGCGCGCCATGATCATGCAGCCGTCCATCATGCTGTTTGACGAGCCCACCACTGGCCTTGATCCCATCATCGGCCAGAGCATTCTCAACTACATTCAGCTGTGCCACCGCCGGCTGGGATTCACCGGCATCATCGTCACGCATGATGTGCCGCGCGTGTTCAGCATCGTGCAGAAGATCGCCATGATGGATGATGGCCGGATCATCATTAACGGAACCTATGATGAAATAGTCGGGCAGGGCAATCCCGCATTTCAGCAGTTTTTATCCGGGAGCATCCAAGGACCGCTTCATTATGTGTAAAGGAGAATAAGCATGCGCAGAGGAACTCTTGAACTTGTTGTCGGCCTTTTTATTCTGGCGGGCATACTGTGTCTTGGCTACATATCCACCAAGTTTGCCAAGATGGAGGTGATGGGCAATAACGGCTACCTTATTACAGCTGTGTTTCCGTCAATTGCCGGGCTTAAAAACGGCGCGCTTGTGGAGATCGCAGGCGTCGAGATCGGCAGGGTGAAGCAGATAACGCTTGATAATTATAAGGCAAAGGTGGTTCTGTCCGTCAAGGGCGATGTGCAGCTGCAGGACGACGCCATAGCCCGCATCAAAACAAAGGGGCTGCTGGGCGAGAAGTATATCGACATTGTGCCCGGGGGGTCAGATGTCATTCTGAAAACCGGTGATAAAATTCGTGAAACCCAGCCGCCTGTTGATATTGAAGAGCTTATTTCCAAGTTTGTTTTCGGCAAAGTTTAAAACACCTGAAGGAGTGACAGCATGAAGCATGCACGATCGGGGATATGCATTGCGGTGGCAACGCTGGCGGTGCTTGGGTTCGGTTCATTTGCCGCTGCCGGCCAGATTACCGATAACCTCAAGCTGGTCGTTGACAGGGTTCTGACAATACTGAAAGATCCCGCCTACGCAGCCCCTGAGAAGAAAGCCGAGCGCACCCAGCTGATTCATCAAACCGCCACGGGCACATTTGACTGGGAGGAAATGGCCAGGCGCACGCTCGGCCCGCACTGGCGCGACATAACCCCGGAGCAGCAGAAGCAGTTTATCGATATTTTTGTCGATTTTCTCGAGCGCACCTATATTTCAAGGGTAGATCTCTTTCTGCAGGAGGCGAAAAACTTTACGTCAAAGAATATTTCATACCTCACCGAAACCATTGAGCAGGAGCGCTATGCCATGGTGGAGACAAAGATTCTGCTCAACGACAAGGAGCTGCCGCTCAACTATAAACTTATAAACAAGAATGGATCGTGGGTTGTCTATGATCTGACCATTGAAGGCGTCGGGCTTGTGGCCAACTACCGCACGCAGTTTAATGAAATTCTTGCAAACGGATCTTTTACAACCCTGATCGACAAGCTGAAAGCAAAGGAGGAAGTGGGGCTTCCCGACAAAAAGCCTGAGCAGCCGGCCGCCTCAGTGCAGAAAGCATCGGTGAAACAGTAGATTCCCCCGGGCGGCAGACTGTTGGGCTGTTTTCGTGCGGTGTGGAGCTTGTTCAGGCAGGTATGCATTCAGTGCACATAGCATCTTTTTCTGGTTGCGTTCATGTCAAAACATGAAAGTTTCAAAGCCGGTTTTGTTTCTGTTGTGGGACTGCCCAATGTCGGAAAATCAACCCTGGTGAATCATCTCATCGGCTCCAAGCTTGCTATCGTCTCTCCCAAGCCCCAGACAACGCGCAGCGTCATCAAGGGTATACTCACCACCGGGCAGGCGCAGATCGTTTTCTTCGATACGGCAGGCATTCACAGTCCCAAGGACAAGCTTGGCGATTTCATGGTAGCAGCTGCCAAGATGACCTTTGAAGAGGCCGATATTATTTTTATGCTCGTGGAATGCCAGAAGCCCCGGCACTCCGACATTGAACTTAGCCGTGAGCTTAAAAAGACGGGCAAGCAGGTTTTTCTGGTTATCAATAAAATCGACCGGATTCAGAAAGATCTGCTTTTGCCGCTCATCGAAAGCTATCAGGGCCTTATGGAGTTTGCCGAAATAGTACCGGTATCAGCCCTGAGCGGCGAAAACATGGACCGGCTGCTTGAAATAACCATTGCAACCCTGCCCGAGGCCCCCGCCTTGTATCCTGAGGACATTATATCCGATCAGATTCAGCGCGATTTCATAGCGGAATTTATCCGCGAAAAAATTTTTCATTATACGCAGGAAGAAATCCCGTATAGCACAGCCGTTGTTATTGAGGACATGAAGGAGCGGGAAGAGGGTGGGGCCTATATACGTGCAAATATTTATGTTGAGAAGGACTCGCAGAAAGGAATTCTTATCGGCAGTGGCGGCAGCATGATAAAGAAGATCGGTCGTGACGCACGGCGCGAGATACAGCAGTTTATGGGCTATGGGGGCGTGTATCTTGATTTGCAGGTAAAGGTCGAGAAACACTGGCGCGAAAATATCAAGGCCCTCAAAAAATTCGGCTATGTTCAGCGCTAGCAGCATGTATCAAATTATTATAACCACTTATTCATGTGTTAGCAAAGAAAACGCAACTCGGTCATTCCGGCTTGTCCGGAATCATTTTTTTGCACAGTAAAAGGGATTCCCGTCAAGCGGGAATGACGGAAAATGAAGCCATAGAGCTAATCCATTCAACTATGCTTTGATTTTCAGTTAGAAGATTTAGTTAATTGCTCTAGCAGCATGTGTTGATGAATAAAGGGCCGTTTGTTTTTCGCACTGCCATATTTTGCGTTTTGAAGCTCCTGCCTTACAAGATATTGTTGCGGCAGCGCAATCAACATCAAATGTTAACATCCTGTTGAAAATCCTGTAGAAACATCTCTTGAAAGGCTGAAAATAAAGGCTTTCAGCCATTGTGCTCAAAAGCTGAGCGTTTGAAAAAGTAATGTTTTTTCAGTAAATTGAGAAAATACAGGTGCAGTAGAGCCAGGCTTTTCAGAAGAGATGGAACAGCGTCATGAGAATTCAACAGGTTAAGCTGCACAGGGGATATTTCGCATGAAATCACCGGCATTTGAGCCTCTTTTCTCCAGCGAAATTATTTCACAGCGCGTGCGAGACCTCGCGCTTCAGATTTCCTTTGATTATACAAACAGCCGCCCCGTTCTCATTGGTGTTTTAAAAGGGGCCTTTGTTTTTTTGTCTGATCTGGCGCGAAATCTCAAGGTTGACGCTGATATCGATTTTGTGCAGGTCTCCTCATACGGATCTTCGCAGGTGTCCTCGGGTTCCTGTATCCTGAAGAAAGATATAAGTATCCATCTGGCTGGCAGGCATGTACTTATTGTAGACGATATTATTGATACCGGGCATACAGTTGCCTATCTCAAGCAGCATGTACAGCTTCATAACCCGAAATCGGTAAAAGTCTGCTGCCTGATCGAAAAACAGATAGCCCGCGTCCATAATTTCTCCATAGATTATTCGGCCTTTTCAATTCAGGATGGCTTTGTTGTGGGGTATGGCCTTGATTTTGAAGAACAGTTCAGGGGGCTGCCGGAAATATACAAATTGACTGTTTCATGAAAACATGGCGCGCACATGCTGAATTGGTTGAGGAATTTTGCGACTCTTTTTACCGGGAAACCAGCCCCAGTTCTTTTGCATGAGGCGCCTGAGGCGATAAAACTGTTATTTTCCCGACGCAGCTGCCGGTCATTCAGCGATGAGCCTCTGCGCGATGAGGAGATTCAGGCCATACTGGAGGCGGGCCGGTTTGCCCCCAGTACGGTTAATCTCCAGACATGGACCTTCATCACGTTCACAAAACAGCAGTGGCATGAGAGATTTGAACGCCCCATACCCTTTAAAGGCGCCTTTGCAATTACTGTTTGTGCCGATATTTTTCGTCTGAAGAATTTCCTGCCCGATTTACAGGATACGCTGTTTGTGAACCTCAGCCTTGCGATTTTTAATGCAGGCCTTGCGGCCATGAGTATGAACCTGGCGGCTGAGGCCCTCGGCATCAGAAGCATCATGCTGTCCGAGACCGGCAGGGCAGGGCTGCTGGATAGCGCTTTTCTCAAAGAAAAGCTTGCACTGCCTGAAAGCGTGCTGCCGCTCACAACGCTGGTACTGGGCAGGAGCGGCATGCAGCTGCCCGGTATTCCACCCCGGCAGCCCCGGGAGGCAGTGGTTATGCAGCAAATCTATGACCGGGATGCCGGTTCACTGCTTGCCAACTGGTATAAACAGATGTTCATCGGCTATAAACTCACCCACCCGCTGTCGAGTTTTGACCGGCAGATCGCTTTCTATCGAAAAAAAATGGTTGATGCCGAAGCAGCAGTAAAGGCTGTTTTTGTAAAATCCGGCATCGGTATAAAAGAAAAGCCGGAAGCGCAGTGACAAGGGCTTCCGGCTTAGAGTTTCAGATCAGCACTTTTCAGTCCAGGCCGAACATAACCGTCCGTACATATTCCTTCTGGCCATCCGCACCGAGAATCTTTTTAAACACATCAACGGCAGGTCCGCCCTGGGATAGAAGCGTGGAGACATATTTTTCAAGGCCCTCCTTCATTTTCAGGCTGGTTTCAGGCGGAAGCTTTTGAGCGTTTTGGGCCATCGAAAGGTAGGCGTCGAGATATGCCTTGTAGACTGCCAGAAGCATCGCATCATCCTTTCTTTCAGCCTTACAGTGAATGCTGAAGTCTGTTACGAAATTTTTATACCAGTCGCGAGTTCCCGCTGAGGGCAGTGCGGGGATTTTTGCAAACTCTGCTCTCATTTTGTCGTAGCAGGTCGTCTTGTTTGTGTCACTGATTTTTGCCGGATCTATTATTTCAATGATATAGATTCGTTTACCAAAGGGCAGAAAAATGAAATCGACAGACATGACCGGCAGATTGTAGTCATAGCTTGGACGTATCATGAGCGTATACATTTTCATGCACAGCATCATGGTGGCATCCAGTGAGTTGACGCGGGCGAGGCGGTCACCCGTGCTGCTGGAAACCGATATGTCCATGAGCGGCAGCGATCTGACGTGACGGTACTTTTCTTTGACCTCATAGGGCTTGAGAGGAGTAGCTTTGAGCGCTTCTGCTGTTAGGGCAGCGTATTTTTCATACTGCTTTTCGCCCTCCATTCGGGTGCTGATGGCGATTGCAACGATGATCAGCATGAGAGCAAGGATGAGACCCAGAAGAATTTTAAATATTTTCATGGATGCGCCTCCTTTTTTGAGGTGTGTACAAATAGCAAGAGGCAGGTCATATGCCTGCCTCTTGCGTTTTTTTTACTAAGTGAGCTTATCTGCCTTCGACTTTTCTGCCGTCTGCCCAGATAAACTGCTCGGCTTTGGCCGCATCTTCTACAAGGGACTTGCGCTTATCGGGCTTCTCCCAGGTCCGGAAAGAAACATGAACATTGCCGGGATCATCAGGCATGATAGCCATAACAATATAAAGTATGTTTTCTTTGCCATCGATTTTTTTAACGGCATTGTAATAAGTCATATAGTCGGCTTTTCTCAGTTCCCTCAGCTCGTAGCCGTCCTTTTTAGACCAGTCATTGATAAGTTTCGTGGCTGCCGGCAGATCGGCCTTAATACGCGAACGTGCGTAGAAAGACTTTTCAGAGTTGAGTTTAACGGTGTAGGGACGTTCGCTTACGGGCACCCAGGTTTTACCGTCATCCTTGGTGATGAGCGTTGTGGTTTTGACCTTTGAGGGGTCGGTAAGGGATGCTGGCTGCAGCGAGTTCCAGAACCCGCGGTATTTCTGCACATCGGCAAGCTGCTCAAGCCCGAGAATTTTAGTGCGCACTTCATTGCCGAATACTTCAACGCGTGCCGGTACCAGAGATTCCCATATATCAATGCCTACCCAGTGAGCGCCTTCCCTGGCAAGTCTTTCAAGAATCCAGATCGTAAATGCGTCCGACCCGTTCAGTGACTGCATAACCTGCCGGCCGCCGAACCCGCCGATTACGACAGGTTTGATATTTGGGAATTTTTCCTTGATGTCAAAAAGGTAGTTTCTGCCTGCAATAAGCTTAACCGGTGCTCCGGGAGCCTTCAGCAGCATGGTTTCGTCCCAGTCGCCGCCGAGCAGGAAGTAGCAAACCTGTTTTTGTGCAAGTTCCATCTGGTTTTTTTCAATGAACTTGTAAATCTTCGGCGAGGCCTTTTCCCACTTGGAGTAGCTGCCGATAATAACATAATCGTAGGGCTTTACCGTGATGACCTGATCCAATCTTTTTACATCAAGGGGCTGCTCATTGCCGATGATGGCCTTGAGCCAGTAGGCGACTTCGATCGTCGAGCCATAGATGGTGTCATAGACAAGGAGCCCCTTTTTCGGTTCGGCAGACTGTGCCGTGCTTGCGCAGCACAGTACGAGCACCAGTGCCGCCGCCATGAGTGCCATACGGTTTTGCTTCATAGTTTCTCTCCCTTCACTTTGGTTTAAGTAAGAGTTTATTCAATAAAATAAAAGCGTTAGAATTACAAGCGGTATAAATAAAAGCGTTCGCCCGGCTTTGGGGAACCGTCCGAACGCTTCTCTGTGTTGTTGAGCAGTGGCAGCCCATCACGTGGTAAAGCTGCAATTAAATCCGGAGCGAATGGTTTTTTTAAGAACGACTTCAGGAGGCAGGTTAGTGAACCCGGCCATTTTTTTTATCAGATCGGGGCGCTCTTTCTGGATGTCGGGCATGATCTTTATCAAAGCTTTGCCAATATTTTCGGGCACTTCATAAGGGTCAAGGACGGTCGGTAGCACGAAATTGATTTTGCTGAAGATGTAGTCGATTTCCTTGTCGTTGCAAAGAACCGGCATATAGAGATTCTTAAGGAATATGTTGTGATCGCACTTTTCGATATGTGCTGTGCGCCACCAGTCAAGATATGTTTGTACGCCCAGCTCGTTGAGCTTGCCCTCAAGCATGGCAATAACGACGGCGCTTCCTGCCTTCCAGCCGCTCATGACAGCTCCGGTCATTTCAGCCTCCTGACACCAGCCCGAATCACCGGCAAAAATAACATTGTCTTTAAATGGATGAATAATCGGTGAGTACATATTGCCGGCACAGCCGCATTTGCGCACCTTTTTGCCGTTTTTAAACCAGGAGGCATAGCGGCTTTTCTGGGTAAACAGGTCAAAAAGACTTTCATGGTCGGTATTGGGATCGACATTGGTTATCATGACCAGCCAGGTGTC
>CAYNVA010000201.1:0-1904 GCA_964400575.1 uncultured Thermodesulfobacteriota bacterium
TGCGGGGGCACAAGCTCATGTATTGCCGGGCAGTCTTTTCGGCCAAGGCAGCCGCGTTTTGCAAGAGCGTCGGCCTCGTCGTCAAGGCCCACTTCGCGCAGGCGCTTTTCGGTCGGCAGGCCGTCTTCCGAGCAGCCCCGGTACCAGTAATATTCTTCAAGCATGCCCGGATGATGAATGGGGTCTTCCTCGCCGCGGCGCGTGCCGCTGCGGTAGTCGTCTTTGCGGGAGATGCCCAGCAGTGCATTGAAGCACTTCTCAAGCTGATAGGCCCGCTCGGTAGCTTCAAAGAGATCTGACGGGTCCAGCCCGGTTGCAACCTTATACATCTCGGCCATCTCCTGAAACATCACCAGGGGCTCGCCGAACACATCCGAGGCAACGATTGGAATGAAGCAGATGCCAAGGCTGTCCAGGAGCATCTTGTAGTTTTCGCTCCACCACACGACGCGGCCCTTGGCAACGGGGCTTGAATGCACGAGAATTTCAGGGGGCAGGCCTTTGCCCAGGGCCCGCTCCAGCATCTCTTCAAGGCCGATCATAGCCGGGAAGGGATGGCCCTTGAGATGATCGGCGCCGCGCGTTGCAACCGATGAGGCAAGGCTCATGGCCACGGCCTGCGTGCAGTTGTAGGTGAAGGACTGGCCCTTGGTGTGAAACCCGTACTGGGATGCCTCGGGATTGAGCTTGGCAAGAATCATGGGCATGCTGTCTGCAAGCACATTACCGAAACCCTCGCGGCGGCTGATCATATCGAGCATTTTCGACACCACTGCCACATCGCCCCAGTTCAGCTCAATGCCGCCTGTTTCTTCTGCCGTGAGGATGCCCCGCTGCCAGCACTCCATGGCCATGGCCATGATCCAGCCGAAGGTGATGCAGTCCATGCCCAAACGGTTGATCTTGTCGGTAATATGCACAAGGGCGGGGAAATCGAAAATGCCCAGCAGGGGCCCCATATTGGTGTAGTGGCCGAACTCGAGCTTGTCTGATTTTTCCCCTTTATACGGCCCCTCATCCACTTCCCACTTCTGCGTGCAGGCAACCGGGCAGCGGTAGCAGCCGGTCCGGCCCTTTTTGTATTTCTCCACCAGCATCGGGATATCGTATTGTGCAAGCTGCTCGGGCGTGATGCGCACCTGCTGGTTTTTAATGCGCGTCTGGTCGCTGTTCTGCGCGATGAGCATGAGCGAGCCATATTCTTTATGGGAATAGGTGACATGGCCAGCCCAGAGCTGGCGGTAGCGTTTGGCAAGCTCGGCAAAGCCTTTTTCATCGGCTACCGGCACATCGCCCGAGCCCTTTACGATGACAGCCTTGAGATTTTTCGAGCCCATGACGCAGCCCATGCCCGTCTTGCCATTACAGCTGATGCGCTTGGTGCCCGAATAGATATTGGCATAGCGCACGAGGTGCTCGCCGGCCGGCCCTATCCGGGCCGATTCGCAGTCGCCGAAGCGCTCGCGGATTTTGGCGCCCGCCTCATAGGAGTCAAGGCCCCACAGGTCGGCGGCATCGACGATTTCGGCCTGTTTCCCTTTTTCAATGAGCAGGACCGATGGCTTCTCCGCGCGGCCCGTAATGACGATATGGTCATAGCCCGCCTGCTTCGCGCGGGCAGGGAAAAAGCCTCCTGCATTGGAATCGCCGAATATGCCGGTGACAGGGCTTTTGGCGGTAACGGTAAACCGGGAGGTGCAGGGAAACGTGGTACCGGTGAGAATCCCGAAGCCGAAGATGAGCACATTGTCTGGAGACAGGGCATCTGCCGTGATATTGTTTTTAAGGCCTTCATAGAGCAGCCGCGCATTGATGCCGGCGCCGCCGATATAGCCGCGCCGCAGCTCCTGCGAAAGCGGCTCTTCGCGGATCTCTTTTGTTGAGAGATTAACCCGCAGTATTTT
>CAYNVA010000202.1:0-3444 GCA_964400575.1 uncultured Thermodesulfobacteriota bacterium
CAGAAGTGGGTAGACTTCTTTCTGGTTCGGGTAAAAGCCGGCAGTGGGATGGAGCTTCAGCCCCTGCATGCCCCAGTCCTGCACGCATTGGGTAAACAGCTCAACTGCATTGCCGCGCCGGGGATCAATGCCGGCAAAGGCAATGAGGCGCTGCGGGTGCTGCCGCGCCAGCTCCGCATGTAGTTTGTTTACCTCCTGCATGGGCACAGCCTGCCCGGGGAAAGCAAGCTCAAGGTCAACCGGCAGGAGAATGCTTTTGTCTATTGCCGCCTCTTCCATCTCCTGAAGCAGGCTTTCTGCCCGGGGATCGTCGCAGGCATCAATGATGCCGTCCCCGACCTCTTCAAGTGACTGCTGAATGCCGCTTTTGGCAAACTCATAGGTAATAAAACGCGCGATGCCGTAGAAGAACTCCTTCGGCAGCCAGCCCTTACCGAAAATGTGGGTGTGCATATCAATAATCATAGGTGCTGTTTCCATGCAGAGTGTTATTGGTGGTTGCAAAAATAAGAATAATGAAAAATCCGGAACCCGGGGAATCAGGTTTTTCTGTTTTCACCCTCATGAGTTCCGGAGAAACCCTGTTTGTGTCTTTTTAGCTATTATTTTAAATTTTGCTCCGGCTTGTCCGGGTTAGGATTATGAAATAAGGATTCAGAATTTCTCAATTAATTGTATTGCCAGTCCCACGGTTGCCTTCCAGACTTTTGGTGTCTGGGTGTCGGCCCCGAATCCTTTTATCCAGTTTATTTTCCATTTTTCATCGCCGGTCAGCAGCGCCAGATCCTTGCACAGCTGGTCAACACAGATGCCCATGCCTTCCAGGGAAGGGATTTTCAGCTCCGGCGCCCGGCACTGCCCCTCGCACAGGCAGGACTCCGGGTAGCAGGCAAAACACGGGCCGCCGGCAAACTTCTGTAGCACGGCTTTCCTGCCAAGGGTTGCGTTTACTTCATCCACCAGCCGGTTGATCATGCGGAACTGGGCCCCGGGGTCATTGCCGCCGCTGGCCGCAGCCCTGGTCTGAACAACGGCGAATATATCTGCCCGGCCAATAAGCGCCTGGACTTTTTCTGCCTTGAGGCTGAACGGCGGACAGCAGGAAAAGGCCCCCACTCCGCCGCAGCGGTTGAAGCTGCCTTCTCCAGAGCCGTAATAGGTCCAGTACGGCAGGGAGCACATGTCCTGGATGCGGCTGTCCACCACGACCAGCTCCGGCGGTATGATGCCGATGCGCGCTGCGCGCTTTGCAAACGGTATCGGGTATTTTTTTATATGTTCCATGGAAAGCACTTGTTGTAGATCTTGATATTCATCAAGAAGCGTCAGGCGTTTTTGATAAAGTATTATTTTATCCTCGGGTGAAAATCTTTTACTGACGGGATGGTCTTTTACAATGGACTGGGCGATAGCTTCGATCGAGTAGTTACAAGAGAGCTTTCTTTTTTCCATGGGCACTCCTGATTTTAAAAGAGGAATTATTAAAATAACGCATCAGTATTTTCATATACTAAACATTAATTTCATCAATTCGGGTGATAAGCGGGTGAACCCCTTTCCCCTTCCCTTTTCTGACCCGGACAACATTGATTTTTACCTCATTACAGATGCAAAGCGCCGAGCCATATCCGCAAGGGCCAACCAGTCCTCGGGCAAAGACTGTCCCCAGCGCAGAATGACCGCACCACCAGGTCCCAGCGCAATTTCAAAATTGCCGAGAAAGTCTGGCGAATTTCTGTATTCGGCAAGCATCAGTTGCATTGACTCGTTGATAGCTCTGTGCGCTTCGGCAGGCTCCTGCGAGGAGACGATGTAGCCCCGCGCAAATTCTGAGTTGCCCATGTCAACCTGCTTAAACATTAAAGCGCTGTCGATCATGGTCCGCGGCACAATATCGACTGGGGAACGCATCCCGCGCAAGCGGTCCGATTCAATCAGACAGGCTGATCCGGGCTTGCTGTTTTGCCTTGAGTTTCTCGCGCTGTAACTGCAACCAAAGAGAAAGAATTTCCCTTTTTCAAGCGGTACAGTCATGACGGCGCTTATTACATCAAACTTTTTTTCAGGGGACACCGTTTCAAGGGCAGTTGATATTTTTGGTATCAGCCCTTCTGTATCATCTGATCTGACGCTGTATCCCCAACCCTGAGCCCGGGCAAGTTCCCTTTCCGCTTTCCCGGCTTTTTGCACGGACCGGTAATTAATAAACAGCAACATGGCCACACCCAGTATTACCGCAAAAACAATCAACGGTGTTTTCCAGGCCTTCCATATGGGGGAATTCCAAATAGATAAATCGCTGAAATGGTCATTGAGATAGACAATAGCTGCCGTCCCGAGAAACAGAATAGAGAACGCAATCAATAGTCCTATTATCAAGCGCATAGCACTATCTCCGATGGTATTTTTATGGCAGCAATGAATAGGAGCTGATTTTTTGTCACTTCTGGATGTCGCGGCGCAGAATTTTGAGGGCCTCCTCCATTGCCATCATATCGTTCCGGTCATCTTCATCACTGAGCATCTCAAACACCTGCTCCATTATTTTCACCTCGTCATTTAATGCCCCATAGGCAAGGTCGGCCTCATCACGCGCTACATACGATGCCTCCACTGCGTCGGCTGTCGCAGCAATAGCATTGAGGCGGCTTTTGGCCTGCCGGATCTGTTCCTCCAGTACGCGAATTGCCTCACCCCTTTCGGGTCCATAGTTCCAGACCATACCAGTTTTCTCCTTTAAAAGCAGCGGCAGCCGGTCCCGGCTTTATCACTTAAACCCATGTCTATAGTTCCACGTCAGGAAGCCCGTCAGTCAAAAAAGCCCTCCTTTATTGAACCGGGCAGGGCGATACACAAACCAATGAATAACATGCACCAGACAAAGTAGACGAAGCCCTGTTCGTGCGCCTGAAGAAATTTAACCAGTGGAAGCTCGGCATTGCCTATTTTGATCTGCAGGAAAAGAAAAAGCCTTAACACGGGCGGCCATATGGAAAAACCCATCACCAAAAACATCACAAATTGAAATATTGTGCAGAGAGATACGTCTCTGGAGTCTATTGTTATTTTGGTCACTACTCCCTTTGATTCAAGGCTGTTAAAGATGGGATCGCTGAGAGGTATTAATGCGAACGCTGCAACACAAATTATAAGAAACAGTTTTGCATTCATAGGCTGCGACCTCCGATAAAAGTTGGGAAAGTCTCTAGCGACTGTATTATCCCGATTCCAATCGATTTGCAAAACCAAAATTTCGTCATTCCGGATAAGGGGTCAAAGGGGGATAAGGTGGCCCTTTTCTCTCGCCCAGCGGCGGCGTGGTTTTGCGACGTACGCTGAAAGGTTTTGTTAGACCTATCTCGAGCGTATTGTCATTGTGTTTGCCTTGATGGTTTTATGCCGATAGTTAGGAATCTTGAAGTCAGTCAAGGTCTTATCGGCGGT
>CAYNVA010000203.1:0-7830 GCA_964400575.1 uncultured Thermodesulfobacteriota bacterium
CTTGTGCTGCTGCTCTCTCTCATGGCTTTTGTTTTTTATAATGATATTACCCGGCTGTTCATAAAATGAGGGTACTCTCCATTGATACTGCAACGCCTGCGGCAAGCGTGGCGTTTGTCGATGACGGACAGATTCTTGCCGAATGTCTGCTCTCTGGTCAGAAGAATCATTCCGAGCGGCTTTTGCAGATTATCGACATGCTTTTTGACATGAGCGGCATTGCCCGTGAGTCCATTGATCTTATTGCGGTATCGGTCGGCCCCGGCTCGTTTACCGGGCTTCGGGTCGGCATCAGTACGGCCCAGGGCCTTGCGTTCGCTCTTGATAAACCCCTTGCGGGTGTTCCCACGCTTGAGGTTGTCGCCAGCCAGACGACCGGAGGCGACGGGCTTGTCAGCCCCATGATAGATGCGCGCAAACAGCAGGTCTATGCTTGCCTGTACCGCCGCACCGGCGGCTTGCTTGAGCAGGTGCAGCAGGCAATTGTGCTTGATCCTGTGGCATGGGTAGAAAGTCTGCCTGAGCCTGCCGTGCTTATCGGCACTGGCGCGGCAGTCTATTACGGGCGTATTGCAGCTTCTGCTGCGGCAAAGCTCTGCATCATTGCCCCTGAGCATCTGGGCATTCCCCGGGCGTCAACGGTTGCAGTTCTGGCTCAGGCAAAGTATGCAGGACGCGCCGGGCGGCCAGAACTGGTGTCAGCCCTGTATGTGCGGCCGCCAGATGCTTTTATTTCTGAAGCGAAGAAATAGCAATCATGCTGTTGCCCTGAGGGGTAGTTGTATGATAAAATATAATAAGATTTTATAGGAATTAGACCAGGGTTATTAAAACACGTTTTCAGGCGTATGCTATGACGAAGAATCCTACAAAGCTTAAAGGCGCCCAGGTTCTGCTTGAGTGCCTGCACAGAGAAAAGGTCAAGGTGATCTTCGGGTATCCAGGAGGATCGGTTCTTGACGTCTACAACGCGCTCTACGAGTCACATCTCCAGCACATTCTCGTGCGTCATGAACAGGCGGCTGTGCATGCCGCCGACGGCTATGCCCGCGTGACCGGAGATGTAGGGGTTTGCCTGGTGACTTCGGGGCCCGGCGCTACCAACACAGTCACCGGCCTTGCCACGGCCTATATGGACTCGATTCCTATCGTGGTGTTCACCGGACAGGTACCCACTATGCTTATCGGCAATGATGCCTTTCAGGAGGCAGACATTGTCGGCATCAGCCGTCCGTGCACCAAGCACAACTATCTGGTTAAATCACTTGCGGAGCTGCCGCGCGTCATTAAAGAGGCATTTTATATAGCCCGCTCAGGCCGGCCGGGGCCGGTGCTTGTCGACCTTCCCAAAGACATCATCGGCGCCGAGATTGACTTTGAGTATCCTGAGAAAATCGATATGCGCAGTTACCGGCCCACATTCAAGGGCAACCGCCGTCAGATCGTCCGGGCGGTGGAGGAAATTGCGAAGGCAAAAAAACCGGTTATTTATGCGGGCGGCGGCGTCGTCCTGTCTAATGCCTCCCATGAACTGGGCTTATTTGCCCGGCATTTGCAGATTCCTGTTACCACGACGCTCATGGGCATGGGCTGCTATCCCGGCACCGACCCTCTGTCGCTCGGGATGCTGGGGATGCACGGCACCTACCGGGCAAATATGGCTGTGACGCACTGCGATCTGCTGATTGCCGTTGGCGCACGGTTTGACGACCGCGTGACCGGCGACCTTAATTCATTTGCCGCCGGCGCCACGGTCATTCACATTGACATCGACCCGACCTCCATCAGTAAAAATATCAAAGTCTCTATTCCCATTGTCGGTGATGCCCGCGAAATTTTGAAGGAAATGATTGAGGTCGCAGGCGAGAAAAAGGTGAAAAAGGCCGACCGGAAAGTATGGCTTGGTGAAATCGCGGACTGGAAGAGCAAGCATTCCATGCACTACCAGATGGATGAGGTTATCAAGCCGCAGTATGTGGTTGAGAAAATTTACGAACTCACTAAGGGCAAGGCGATAATCACCACCGAAGTCGGGCAGAACCAGATGTGGGCCGCGCAGTACTACCTGTTTGATGAGCCCCGGCGTTTCCTGACCTCCGGTGGCCTTGGCACCATGGGCTACGGCTTCCCAGCCGCTATCGGTGCGCAGGTTGCAGACCCGAAGGCCATTGTTATCGACATTGCAGGCGACGGCAGCATCCAGATGAATATTCAGGAGCTTGCCACGGCCGTGCAGTACGGGCTGCCGGTTAAGATTGCCATACTCAACAACATGTGCCTGGGCATGGTGCGGCAATGGCAGCAGCTTTTTTATAAGAAGCGCTACTCGCATTCGACCTTTGCGCGGCATCCCGATTTTGTGAAGCTTGCCGAGGCTTATGGCGCCGTGGGGTTGCGGGCGCAGCGGCCAGGTGAAGTCGTGTCCGTCATCAAGAAGGCTCTGGCGGTCAAGGACAGACCGGTGATCATGGATTTCGTCATTGATCCCGAGGAATGCGTCTATCCCATGGTGCCGGCGGGCGCACCCATTAGCAATATGATACTGTTGTAGACAGAACGAGGACAGGACCATGAGACATACCATTTCAGTTCTTGTTGACAATAGACCCGGTGTGCTTTCCCGGATCGCGGGGCTTTTCAGCGGCAGGGGGTTCAATATTGAATCCCTTTCGGTAAACGAAACGATGGACCCCACCATGTCGCAGATGACCATTGTGACCCGCGGTGACGACCGCATTCTGGAGCAGATCAACAAGCAGCTCAACAAGCTTATCGACATTATCAAAGTCGTGGACTATGAGAGCAGCGGCGCGGATTTCATCGAACGGGAGCTTGCCCTTATCAAGGTCAATGTCGATGAGCACAAGCGCTCCGAGGTTCTCAGCATTATCGATATTTTTCGCTGCAAGGTCGTCGACGTGAGCCGCACGCACTATACGGTTGAAGTCACGGGCGACGAGAACAAGATTCAGGCAATCATCGATCTGTTCAGGCCACTGGGCATCAAGGAGCTTGTACGCTCGGGCAAGGCTGCGATGCTGCGCGAGAATAAGATAAAAGGATAGTTTTTTATGACCATTGCACGGGGCGGCGTGAGGGTTGGGCTTGTTTTTCATTTCCCGTCGCGCCATGCATGAGAGGAGCATTTTGGAAACCGACGAAA
The DNA here is from genome assembly GCA_964400575.1 of uncultured Thermodesulfobacteriota bacterium. GTDB lineage: Bacteria > Desulfobacterota > WTBG01 > CAIYCZ01 > CAIRTM01 > CAIWCT01. The sequence goes on from CAYNVA010000203.1 coordinate 3,164, forward strand.
CAGCCAAGCAGACAATGAAACAGCGCTTCATGCGGCGGCGAAATCGCCCCCCCCGCAGAGGCCCGCAAATGGACAGGCTGAAGAAGGGTGTCTATATCCTTCCTAATTTTCTTACGTCACTGAGTCTTTTCTGCGGCTTCTATGCAATAGTGGCAACCATGCGGGGCGATTATTTGCAGGCGGCCTGGGCTATTATCGTGTCGGGCCTTTTCGACGGCCTTGACGGACGCATCGCGCGCATGACCAATACCACCAGCAAGTTCGGCGTCGAGTATGACTCGCTTGCCGATCTTGTGGCTTTCGGCGTTGCTCCAGCAGTGCTGGCCTACGGCTGGGTCCTTTCCGGCTATGGCCGCTGGGGCTGGGTCGCGGCATTTCTCTATGTCGCCTGCGGCGCCATTCGCCTTGCACGTTTTAACGTAGAGTCCACCAATATTAGCAACAAGGGCAATTATTTTACCGGCCTGCCGATTCCTGCAGCGGCGGGCATGGTTGCCACAACAGCCATATTTTGTTTTCATCTGGATATTGCCGACAAAGCGCTTTTGAGCATTCTTTTTATCGCCATGATCTATGTGCTTGCTTTTTTTATGGTCAGCACCATACGGTTCCAGAGCTTCAAGCGGTTTGACTTCAGGAGCCGCAAGCCTTTTAATTCGGTTGTCCTTGCGATTATGCTTATTTATATAGTGGCCTCCGAGCCGCAGATAATGCTGTTTGCCATGGGCCTGACCTATGTGCTGTCGGGCCCCATAGGCTACGCGATCTACATGTCAAAAAAAGCCCGCAATCGCGGCCAGGCGCCCGGTCTTGCTGCAACAGAGGAAAAAGATGCCGTCCAAAAAACAATCCTATGAGCTGGTAAAAATTTTCGACACAACGCTGCGCGACGGCGAGCAGTCGCCCGGCAATACGATGAATTTGCCGGAGAAGCTGCGCGTGGCCCGTCAGCTTGAGTCTCTGGGGGTTGATATTATCGAGGCTGGTTTCCCGATTGCGTCTCAGGGTGATTTTGATTCGGTGAAGACTATCGCATCGGTCATCAAAAAAAGCGAGGTTGCAGGCCTTGCGCGCGCCAATGACGGTGATATAGACCGCGCATGGGAGGCTATAAAACGAGCTGCCATGCCGCGCATACACACTTTCATATCTACATCAGACATCCATCTGAAGCATCAGCTTCGCAAGACCCATGACGAGGTGCTTAAGATCGCGGTGAAAGCCGTGAAACGCGCCAAAAAGTATACGCCCAATGTAGAGTTTTCCGCTATGGACGCGACCCGAAGCGACCGCGATTATCTTTGCAGGGTGTATGCCGAGGTAATTGAGGCGGGCGCTGTGACGCTCAATGTGCCCGACACGGTCGGGTATGCCATCCCGGAAGAGTTCGGCAGCCTTATTGCCTATATTCGAAAAAATGTGCCCAATATTTCTCAGGCATGCATCAGCGTACATTGCCATAATGATCTCGGACTTGCTGTTGCCAATTCGGTGGCGGCTGTTGCCAATGGCGCGCGCCAGGTCGAGTGCACCATCAACGGCATCGGCGAGCGCGCGGGCAATGCCTCCCTTGAGGAAATCGTCATGATACTGCGCGTCCGGCGAGACCTGTTCGGCGCTGATACGCGCATCGCAACCGAAAAAATTTACCCCTCAAGCAGGCTCATCACCTCCATTACCGGCGTCATGGTGCAGCCCAACAAGGCCATAGTCGGCGCCAATGCTTTTGCCCATGAATCGGGCATTCATCAGGACGGGCTGCTGAAAAACAAGATGACCTATGAAATCATGACGCCCCAATCCATCGGCCTCAGCAAGAGCAGTATGGTGATCGGCAAGCATTCGGGCAGCCATGCCTTCCGCAAGCGGGTGGAGGAGCTCGGGTTTACGCTAGCAGAGGATGAGTTGAAAAAGGCATTCCAGCGATTCAAAGACCTTGCGGACAAGAAGAAAGAGGTTTTTGATGAGGATATCGAGGCCATCATTGCCCAGGAGATTATGCGCGCGCCCGATCTCTACAAGCTTATCGATATGAATGTGGTGAGCGGCACGGTGGCGATCCCTACGGCAACAGTAGAGATGGAGGTTGAGGGCAAGGTGGTCAAAGACGCAGGCTTCGGCGACGGCCCGGTTGATGCGGCTTTCAAGACAATCGCAAAAATCACTAAAACCAAAAGCAGCCTGCTGAAATACGCGGTCAACTCCATCACCGGCGGCACCGACGCCCAGGGCGAGGTGACGGTGCGCGTTCAGGAGAACGACACCGTGGTGGTGGGGCAGGGCGCCCATATGGATATTATCATCGCAAGCGCCCTTGCCTATATCAATGCCCTGAACCGGCTTGAGCATGCAAAGAAAAAATCGGTCAGGGGCCTGTATCAGTAAAGCAGCATACGGGCAGTTTGTTTTTCGGGGGTGCCGCAAGGCGCTCCCTTTTTTATTTAATGCCTGGAATTCAGTAGTCGGAAGCCAGAAGCCAGAATCCAGAAGAGAAGACACATAAAGCAGCCAACATTTTTTTTAGAGCATTTAACTAAATCTTGTAACCGAAAATCAGAAAACAGTTGAATGCGTTAGCTGTATGGATTCATTTCTTGTCATTCCCGCTTGACGGGAATCCCTTTTGGAGTGCTGAAAAATGATTCCGGACAAGCCGGAATGACCGAGGGATGTGTAGCTCAATAACACATGAATAATGGTTATAGTAATTTGTTAAATGCTCTAGAATCACAGTAAAATTCTAAAGCTTTTTTGTTTTTTCTACCGGCTACTGAATTCTGGCTTCTGGCTTCTATTGATCGGCAATGCCTACAGCTATTGTGGCAGACTTTTATTGTTAACCTGGAATTTATATACATGGCGCCAAATATCAAATTACATACAGTAACCTTTCTTCCTGAAAACAAGATTATTAAGGTCGAAGACCGCAAATCCATTTTTGAAACCATCCTTGAGTATAATCCTCACGGCATTGATCTGCACTTTGCCTGCGGCGCCGAAGGCATCTGCCGCAAATGCAAGGTACGTGCTTTTCAGCAGATGGGCCCCGTGACTCCTACGGAGCGTGGCTGCCTGACCGATGAGGAATTTGCCAAAGGCATCAGGCTTGCCTGTCAGGCCCGCGTCATTCAGGATACCACGGTTGAAATTCTCTACAAAATGCCCTTCACTATCGCCCTCATGGATGAACCGATTACGCAAATCGTTCAGGCGCAGGCGGCGCAAGGATCATATGCTGTTGCCGTTGATATCGGGGTCAATACGCTTATGCTGTCGCTTGTCGATCTCGGCCGCGGCAGAAAAATTGCCGTCGTGACCGACACAAATCCTCAGATCGAACTCGGGGCCAATTTCGAGCAGCGCGTGGCCATGGTTGAGGAAAGCGAGATAAATCTCGAGGTGCTCAATGAGGAGCTGCTTCTGCGGATTGATATTCTTATCGAAGAGCTGTGCCGGGCAGCTGGCGTAGAGCCTGAACAGGTTTGCGAGATCGTTGTGTCGGGCGAAACCGGCATGCTGCACCTTATGCTCAAGGGGGTCTGGAACCCGCTTGAGCAGAGCCTGGGGCCGAAAGACGGCATGTACCGGGCCGAGCAGTTCGATATCAAGTCATCGCACCGGGCGCGCGTGTATGCCCTGCCGGTTATTTCCTCCTATGCCGGCGCCGATATGACGGCGGCAATCCTTGCAACGCGGCTGCATAAGAGCAGCGCCACAACCATGCTGCTTGACCTTGGCACGAATGCAAGGGCAGTGCTGTATCACCAGGGCGTTCTTGCAGCATCTGCAGCTGCGGACTGCAACGCATTTGACTGCGTGGGTATCGCCTGCGGCATGCGCCCCGAAACAGGCGCGATTGAGCATGTGGCATGGGATGGCAGCGCCTTTTGCATCTCCGTCATCGGTGAGAGTTTAGCGCGCGGTATCTGCGGCAGCGGCCTTCTTGAGCTTGCTGCCGCGCTCAAGCAGGCAGGGTTTATTGATGACCATGGGGTTTTTCAAAGGCAGCAGGATCTGCAACATCCGGCTTTCGGGTTTATCGATGTCGATGGCGGCGCTGCCTTTCGTTTGTATACGGACGACGGCATCTTTCATACCGATATTTTCGTCACGCAGGACGACATCTATATGCTTTGCGCGGCCAAAGCCCGCGTGGCAGGTCTCCTCGAGCGGCTGCTTGACGATGCTGGTATCGGCCTTAGTGATCTGGAGCGGGTGCTCATAAGCGGGTCATTCGGGGCGCTATCAGACCCCTCGGTGCTTTTCGAGCTGGGCATGCTGCCGCGCATCCTTGAAGCAAGGGTCGGTTTTGTGGGCAATGCCTCAAAGCAGGGAGCGCAAATGGTGCTGCTCGACAAGGCCATTCTTGCCGAGGCTGAAGCGCTTGTGCAGCATGTTGTCTGTCTGCCGGCATCGGTCGACCCTGTTCCGAATGACACCCTGCATTTTTTGCCTGCGCTTTGAGAGATGCGGTTTTTGTAATCTGATCGAGCACTTTCCCCTTGCGTTTGGCAGGGGTACTTGCTATATTTTTTTCAAATTCAGGGCGATTAACTCAGCGGGAGAGTGCCACCTTCACACGGTGGAAGTCACTGGTTCAAATCCAGTATCGCCCACCAGTAAACAATAAAATGGCTCCGGGAAACCGGAGCCATTTTTGTTGTGAC
>CAYNVA010000204.1:0-5396 GCA_964400575.1 uncultured Thermodesulfobacteriota bacterium
TGAAGTTCTTAGTCCGTTGAACGAGACGATCAAAGCATCCGATGAAGATCAGAGCGCAACCAACAATAATTCCTTAGTTCTCAAAATATCATACGGCCAAGTAAGCCTTCTTTTTGCCGCTGATATTTTAAAAGAGCAGGAATCAAAACTCATACAATCAGGGGCTGATCTTTCAGCAACCGTACTTAAAGTCCCCCATCATGGTGGGCAGAGCTCATGTACTGAGGCATTTCTCAGGGCCGTACAGCCAACTACTGCCATAGTCAGCGGCAGATCGTTTGGTAAACGGCAGACGCCGCACTCTGAAGTAAAAAAACGATTAGAGGCATTAAATATTAAAAGCTATGTGACAGAGCGTTGCGGCGCCATCACGTTTATGACCGATGGGAAAAAGCTTGAAATAAAACAGCATAAAAAAGAATTTAGCACTTAATAAATAACTGTTTTTTCCGGCCAGTTTATTGACATCTTGAGCGTGCCGTCATGCGAAACAAGCAGCGCTGAAGTGCCCGGCAGTTTGTCTATAAGATTCATGGCCTTTTTTGGCCCAACAACAAAAAGCGTCGTTGAAAGAGCATCGCTTTCGATGCCGCTGCGTGCAATCACCGATACAGATTGCATGCGATCCACAGGTATCCCCGTACGGGGATCTATAATGTGACCCCTGCGCCTGCCATTTTTTTTGTAAAAACGTTCATAGTCTCCTGATGTGGAAATCGATGCATCGCAGAGTGATACAAAAGTCATAAAATCATCTTCCTTACGGGGATGACGAACTGCGACTTTCCAGGGGCTTCCATCTGCTTTTTTGCCTATGGCGCAAATAGTGCCACCTGCTGCAACAAGCGCATTGTCTATGCCATATTTTTTAAGCACTGCAATAGCCCTATCGGCGCAGTAACCTTTCGAAAATGAACCGACATCTATCCACATGCCTTTTTTTGCAAGACGAGCTGTGAAGGCACCGTTTTGTACAGACTGCTGCACCTGAAGCGCCCGAAAATTGACAAACCGGAGTGTTTTTTTTATTTCTTGAGCATCTGGCTCAGCGCCTTTCATAGAAGGGTTTTCCTGCGCAAAACCCCAGAGGCGTAAAAGCGGGCCGATGGTAATATCGAGTGCTCCGCTGGAAAGTTTTGCAAATTTCAAAGCGGCCTGCAAAGCCTCAACTGTCTCCGGGCTTATAGATACCGCATCGCCACCAGCATTGTTGTTAATCTGCGAAATTTCACTCGCCGGGTCATAATTATTCAGCAGGCTGTTGACTCGCTCCATTTCTTGAAAGGCAGCATTAATAGCAATGCTCGCATTATCTCCATAGGCTTTAATTTCAACATATGTATGCAGCACTGGGCGCTGCTCGGTAACAAGAGATGCATTGTCTGCTGAGCAGATTTTGACCGGAAAAAAACCTAAAAAGAAACTTAAAAAAAACAGAAAATATGTTAGTTTTCCTTTATAAATATAGAAACAACATGCCTTCATGTGAACTCCTTTTATGAACAATTTCTTTTGCGCTTCTAGCAAGTATGCTATGTTGGGTTCTATCATAAATAACCTGAGGCGCAAAGAGCAAATGGCTGGTACCTATTTTGTTGCAGATGTTCACTTGAACATGAACAACACCAATCAAAAGATACTGTTTAGTGCATTTCTCGACCATGTGAACAGCGGCAGCCTGTATATTATCGGCGACCTGTTTGATTTCTGGGCCAATAATAAAACTGTGTATGCTGCGCACTCGTGGGTTTTTGAAAAATTGCGCGCGGTACTAAGCAGGGGATGCACGGTTGGGCTGCTGACAGGAAACCGCGATTTTCTATTGCGAAAAAAATTGGTTGAGAGCTATGGCATACGCTATCTCGGTGAAGAGGCAACAGTAGATATTAACGGAAAACATTTTTTCCTTGTCCATGGCCATACACTGTGTTTATCGGACACAGAGTTTTTGCAGTACAGGGCCCGCATGTGGCCTCTGTTTAAAATGGCTGACAGGGTGTTGCCGGGGTTTATTGAAAATTATATGGCAGGCAAATTCATGCTGCAAAGCAAAAAAGTTATACAGGCTCAGGACCCCGGTCGTTTTCAATTCACGAAGGCTGCAATTGAAAAAAAATTCGTGGATGGAATCGATTATGTTATCTGCGGCCACACTCACCAGCCGGAAACATTTCAATCCGGAGCACACATCTTTCATGCTCTGCCTGCATGGGATGACAAGTCAGGGTTTTTTCTGCACTATGAGCATGATGTGTTAACACTGAAGCACTATAAACCGGCCTTTAATCAATAATACCGGCCACTTGATCCGCCTACAATTGCACAGCACAGAGCATAGCAATGGATTTCATATCAAAACATGATCTTGAGTTTGCACAATTCAAAAACCTGGCCTGTTTCCCTGAACTCTTTCATGCCGTAACCACACGTGCAGGAGGGGTAAGCCCTGAGCCTTTCAGCAGTCTGAATCTTGGCAATAATACGGGAGATAGTGAAGCCCATGTGCAGACAAATTACGAGCGCCTGAGCCGGGCCCTCGGCTTTGACCTACAAAGGGTGGTCAGTTCACATCAGGTGCACGGAACAGAAATAGCCATTATCAATACAGCACCGGCACGATCAAGGCCCTTCCCTGCAGCCCATGTCCTTGATGGCTATGACGGATTCATAACCGCTGTACCCAACATACCGCTGCTGATTCGTGTAGCGGACTGCGTACCGGTAATTTTATATGAAACTGACAGAAAGGCCCTTGCCGTTGTACATGCAGGCTGGAAAGGCACAGTTGGCGGCATTGCGGCTAAGGCAGCCGGGCTCATGGTACAACACTGCCAGTGCGATATAAAAAAAATAATGGCTGGTATAGGCCCGTCCATAGGCCCCTGCTGCTACGAGGTTCGGCAGGATGTTGCCGAAAGCTTCCGTCAAACAATGCCATACAGCCGATTCTTTTTGTCGGAAGAGGCAGAAGGCATATTTTCTCTTGATCTGCAGGAGGCCAACAGGCTCCAACTACTTGTGGCTGGGCTGGCGCCGGAGCACATCGAGCTGTCCTGGCTCTGCACGGGGTGCAATTCAAACCTCTTCTTTTCGCACCGTGGAGAAAAGGGAAAAACGGGAAGGTTTGCTCTTGTTGCGGGCCTTCGCAGTTGAGATAACGCGGTTGAGCACAGCGCTGATCCTGGGCCTTACCTGAATAATGGTGTCGACTTGCGCAAGACGATCAACTTTTTTCGGGTAATCAATGGTATAGTGCAGTCCTCTGCTTTCTTTTCGCCTGAGTGCAGAAGCAATAATGAGGCCTGCCACTGTTGCAATATTGCGAAGCTCGATTAAATCCGATGTGATGATGAAATTCCAGTAATATTCAGTGATTTCCTTCTGCAGCATCTGAATTCTAGACCATGCCCGCTCAAGTCGTTTGTTTGTGCGGACAATTCCAACGTAATTCCACATAAGTCGCCGAATCTCATCCCAATTGTGCGAAATCACAACTAAATCATCAATATCAAGAGCATTGCCCGGATCCCATGGTGGAATAGCCACCTTGGAATACCTGAGACGGTGAACCTGCTGTATTGATTTGATAGCGGCCCGATGCGAAAAAACAAGAGCTTCCAAAAGCGAATTGCTCGCCAGCCGGTTGGCTCCGTGCAGCCCCGTACAGGCGACTTCGCCGGCAGCAAAAAGCCCGCCGATATTGGTTTCGCCATAATCATCAGTGAGGACGCCGCCGCAGATATAATGAGCCGCAGGTACAACAGGAATTGGCTGAGCGGTCATATCAAGACCGTAACTCAGGCATTTTTTATACAGATTGGGGAAGCGGCCCTTTATGAAGCTGGACCGGCGATGGCTGATATCGAGAAACACGCAGTCATCACCACTTTTTTTCAGCTCTGCATCTATGGCACGGGCCACGATATCGCGCGGAGCAAGGTCTTTGAGTTCATGGTATTTTACCATGAACGGCGTGCCATCCCGCAGTCGCAGTATTGCTCCTTCGCCCCTGACTGCCTCTGAAATAAGAAAGTTTTTTGCTGCGGCATGGTACAGGCAGGTTGGATGAAACTGTATAAACTCCATATTGGCTATGCGCGCTCCTGCACGATAGGCTGCAGCAAGGCCATCTCCGGTTGATATATCAGGGTTTGTTGTGTACAAATACGTCTTCCCGGCCCCTCCAGTTGCAAGAAGCGTTACCTTTGAAACAAAGGTGCGCACCCTGCCCGTGGCACGGTCAAGCACATATGCCCCATAGCACACATTATTTGAGATGTTTTTTTGTCCGAGTTTTTTTGCTGTTATGAGGTCAATGCAGATATGGTCTTCATACATTTGAATGCTCGGGTTTTCATTTACTTTTTGCACCAGAATTTTTTCAATTTCCTGGCCGGTAAGGTCTTTCACATGAAGTATCCTTCGACGGGAATGCCCGCCTTCCATGCCCAGGTCAAATTCAGATGTTTTACTATTCCTCCTGCGGGAAAAAGGCACCCCCCAGTTTACTAAATCGCGTATACGGTCTGGCCCCTCAGTGACAACAATCCGAACTATATCAGTCTTGCACAAACCATCTCCTGCTGTTATAGTATCGTTAAAATGCAAATCAGGGGAATCATCGGCATCAACCACGGCAGCAATACCGCCCTGAGCATAATTGGTATTGGACTCCTTCCTGTCTTTTTTTGTTATAATTGCAACGCTTCCGTAGGTGCAAATTTTGAGTGCGTAGCTGAGCCCTGCAATGCCTGATCCGATAATGAGAAAATCAGCTTTAATTTCCATGACAGTCAATTCGATAAAATTAGTACACCATCCGTATTTACGATTGATTTTACTTCCGTGCAGGTAAAAAAACAATAGGTAATATTTTGTATGATCATACTTGGTATAGAAACTTCATGCGATGAGACTGCGGCAGCCATTGTCAAGGATAGCCGCGAAATACTCTCTAACGTCATTTCCACGCAAATCGACTATCACAAGAAATACGGCGGCATTGTACCTGAAATCGCATCGCGCAAGCACCAGGAAAACATCATTCCGGTAATGCGTGAGGCGCTGGAAAGAGCGCACATGACGCTCAAAGACATTCAGGGCATGGCAGTTACACAGGGGCCCGGCCTTATAGGTTCACTGCTTGTCGGCGTCAATGCTGCTAAAGCAGTCGCCTATGCCCAAAACATTCCGCTGGTTGGCGTGAATCATCTTGAGGGGCATGTGCTTGCCCCTCATCTTGAACATACCATTCCACTGCCCAATATTACACTGGTCGTCTCAGGTGGGCACACCAACATCTACTACATGAAAAAAGTTGGCTCATACAGGCTTCTGGGAAAAACACGCGATGATGCCGCAGGCGAGGCTTATGATAAGGTAGCCAAGCTTTTGGG
>CAYNVA010000205.1:0-6258 GCA_964400575.1 uncultured Thermodesulfobacteriota bacterium
GCACAGTCCGTTCCCATTATCGTCAACCTCTCCGCAGGCGCCAACGCCATCGCAACCGCCGATGCGGTCCTGGCGCGCATGGAAGAATTAAAGAAGCGCTTCCCGCCGGGCGTCGCCTATTCCGTTCCCTATGAAACGACAACCTTTGTGCGCATCTCCATCAGGGAGGTCGTCAAAACTCTTCTGGAAGCGGTAGCGCTCGTCTTTCTTATCGTGCTTCTTTTTTTAAAACGGCTGCGGGCAACCCTTATCCCCTGCCTTGCAGTGCCGGTGTCCATAATCGGCGCTTTTGCGGGCATGTATGCGTTCGGATTTTCGATCAACACCTTGACGCTGTTCGGCCTGGTGCTCGCGATCGGCATTGTGGTCGACGACGCAATTATCGTTATTGAAAATGTGGAGCGTATCATGCGCATCGAGGGCCTCCCGCCCCGCGAGGCCACCATCAAGGCCATGGAGCAGGTCACCGGTCCTCTCATTGCCATCGTGCTGGTGCTGTGCGCGGTCTTTGTGCCGGTATCGTTCTTGCAGGGACTTGCCGGCACCATGTACCGGCAGTTTGCCATTACGATCAGCATCTCGGTTATCATATCGGGATTCGTTGCCCTAACGCTCACCCCCGCCCTTACCGCTCTTCTTTTGAAGCCAGGACACGGGAGCGCCAACAACCTTTTTGAGCGCTTCGACGTCTGGTTCGAGAAAAGCACCAACCGGTATGCCCGGACGGCCGCCCGCATCATTCGCCATGGTCCGGCTGCACTCGTCGTTTTTTTCCTGATGATCGGCTTGACTCTGTATCTGTTTGCACGGGTACCGGGCAGCCTCGTGCCCGATGAGGATCAGTGTCATCTGTTCGGCTTTGCCGTCCTTGATGAGGGAGCATCGCTGAAACGTGCGGAAGGTGCTGTGGATGATTTCGAAAAAATCGCCCGGGCACATCCCCTGATAGAGAGCATTGAGACCTATGCGGGCATTGACCTTTTGTCGGGCGCCATGAAAAACAATTCGGCATCGGTATTTTTGAATCTGCCGCACTGGGACAAACGCTCAGGCCCCGAACAGTCCCCGGAGGCGGTTGCCGCCGAGCTTATGCAGCAGGCCGAAGAGGCCATACCTGACGCCCGCTTTATTCTTTTCAGCCCGCCGGCGATTGAAGGCATGAGTTTGATCGGCGGTTTTGAAGGCTTTATCCAGAATCGTGGCGACGGCGACAGCAGTGAGCTTGCAGCGGTGATATCCCGCTTTATGCAGGCTGCAAGCGCCTGCCCCGAAATCGGCCGTATTGACACCACCTTTCGGGTGGAAACGCCGCAATTCCGGGTAAAGCCGGACATGGAAAAAGCGTATGCTCTCGGGGTCTCAAAAGATATGCTGTTCACAACCATGCAGGCGACTTTCGGCTCGTACTACATTAATGATTTCAACAAATATGGCCGCACCTTTAAGGTGATGATGCAGTCGGCGGCTCCGTTTCGGAGCCTGCCGGATAATCTCCGGGAGGTGTTCGTGCGGTCGTCTTCGGGACAGATGCTGCCCGTGTCGTCGCTGGTGCGGCTTGAGCCCATCGTCGGGCCCGATATTGTTGAGCGCTTTAATGTGTTTCCCGCCGGCAAAATTGTGGGCGCCCCGGCCCCGGGCTACAGCTCGGGCCAGGCGCTGCGGGCTCTTGAGGAGCTTGCGCTGCAGACATTGCCCGAGGGCTATACGCTTTCCTGGATTGGGAGCTCCTATCAGGAGAAGCTCTCCGGAAAAACCTCGCTGCTGGCTTTCATACTGGGGCTCGTCGTGATCTTTCTCATCCTTGCAGCCCAGTATGAACGCTGGAGCCTGCCGCTGGTGGTGCTGGTAAGCGTTCCGTTTGCCATGTTCGGAGCAATTGGCTTTGTCTGGCTGCGTGGACTGCCCAATGATGTGTACTTTCAGATAGCGCTGGTGACGCTCATCGGCCTGTCGGCAAAAAACGCGATCCTGATAGTGGAATTCGCCCTGCACAAGCATGAGGCAGGCATCCCCCTTGCCGAGGCTGCCATAGAAGCAGCTCGCCAGCGCTTCAGGCCGATTGTGATGACCTCCATGGCCTTTGTGCTCGGTTGTCTGCCTCTGGCGCTCAGCTCGGGTGCAGGATCCATAAGCCGCCATTCCATCGGCACAGGGGTTGTCGGCGGCATGCTCGCCTCGACCTTCATCGCCACCTATTTCGTGCCCCTGTTTTTCGTGGTGATCATGCGCATGACCGAAAAGCTCGGAGGTGCCAAAACAGCAGTCCTGAAGGGCGGTTTCTTTAAAGCCCGCAACGGAAAGGAAGGGAACTGATGCGGCCCTGTCGATGTTTATATCTTGCTTTCCTGATGCTGTGCAGCGGCTGCCTCATGGGGCCTGACTATGTCAGGCCGAAGCTCGAGCTGCCCGCGGGCGCCGACAATGCCTCGCAGATCGCTCCCTTCACCGCCGCCGACTGGTGGAAGCTGTTCGGCGATCCCACCCTGGACCGCATCGAACTTGAGGCCCTTGCCTACAACCGCGATCTCAAGATCGCCATGGCCCGGGTGGAGGAGGCAGTAGCCCTGGCGCGCATCGCGTTTGCCGACCGCCTGCCCGCGGCAGGCTTTGGCGCCGGCGCCGCGCGGGGCCGCGTAACCCGGGAGGCCCAGCAGTCGGGCGAGAGCCGGAGCTACGAGTCTTACGAGGGCTTCGGCCTTGCCTCCTTTGAGCTCGATCTCTGGGGCAGGTACCGCCGCCTTGACGAGGCGGCGCGGGCCGAGCTGCTGTCGACCGAGGCAGCCCGCGACAGCGTGCGCCTGTTGCTCACGGCCGAGGTTGCCTCGATGTACTTCCGGTTGCGTACGCTCCAGGCCCAGACGTGCATCGCCGCCGACCAGCTGGCAAGCTACGACAAAACCGTTGACGTGTACCGCAAGCGCTACCGCGCCGGCTACACGCAGGAGCTCGACTTGCGGCGCATCGAGGCCGACCGCCTCGCAACCGAGGCCCTTCTCTACCAGCGCCAGAACGAGCAGGCAAAGGCGGAAACCGCGCTTGCCATGCTGCTCGGCCGCAGCCCCGCCGACATAGCCCAGGGCTTTGCCGATGAGGGCAAGATGCTCGAGCAGCTCGAGGCTTTCCCCCGCGTGCCCGAGAACATCCCTTCGGACCTGCTCGCCCGCAGGCCCGACATCCGGCGCGATGAGCAGATGCTCGTTGCCGCCAATGCGCGCATCGGCGCCGCCCGCGCGGCCTTTTTTCCGTCGATCGCGCTCACGGGCCAGTACGGCTTTGTGAGTCCCGACCTTGAAGATTTGTTTTCCGGAAACACCAATGCCTGGAGCATCGCCGCGGGCATCACCCAGCCGATCTTCCAGGGCGGCAGGCTTTTTGCCCTGGAAAAGGCGGCTCGGGCCCGGCAGGAGCAAATGCTGGCCGGCTACGAGATGACGATCCAGAACGCGTTCCGCGAGGCGCGCGACGCACTGGTCGGCGGCACAAAAACAGCGCAGGTGCTGGATGCCTCCATAGAGCGGGCCCGTGCCATGCGCCGCAGCCTCGAGCTGTCGCGCAAGCAGCATGCCCGGGGCTACATCAGCATTATCGACGTGCTCGATATCCAGCGCCGGAGCCTGCAGGCGGAGCTCGAGTTGTCGGCCGCGAGGCAGACGCAGCTCGATTCGGTGGTGACCCTGTGCCGGGTGCTGGGCGGCGGCTGGCAGGCGGGCCCCGATGAAACCAGATTGTATTAATACTACAGGCTGCGGTGTAGGCATGAGGGCCTCGTCGTTTATTTCATGGATACTGTGGGTTTTCGGCGACGGCTACGAGATGTTCGCTTTATTTCACTCACCCTGCTCGGAGGCATGTTAACATCTACCTTTCTGACACTGTTGGTGCTCCCGGCATGGTATACTTTCATCAATGAATGGATTTGAAAAATAATGAACAAAGACTAAAAAGAGCGATTATGATTATCAAAATTTAAATTTTTATAGTGATCTCCCAGTGCCCAGACGGGGTCGTGATGGGGAGCCATATTTATAAACGGCCTCATCTGTAACCGGATGCGGCCGTTTTGTTTTGGTGCCTGGTTATGCCCTGCTATGTCTATGTTCTGCAAAACAGCTTATCGGGCCGATTCTCTGTCGGCCAGGCAAACGGAACATGAAAAAAATGGATAAACCATTGACAGTACAATTTAGTTGGTATAAAGAAGTATTCTAAAGAACTACTTTGTTGCGCGGCTTGAACTTCCCGTTCTTTTAATTGATTTCAAAGGAACCGATATGGCAAAAGCATATGATGTTATTATTGTTGGCGCTGGCCCTGCAGGACTTATGGCTGCAAAAACCGCAGGAGAAAACGGGTTGCGGACCGCGTTAATTGAGAGAAAATCCGTCATTACCGATATTAATCGCGCCTGCAGTATGATGATTGTTACCCTGACAGGCCGGTATCTTGAAGACCGCGTATTGCTCAATACGCAGGCAAAGCGTTTGTGCTTTCCCAAGTATGGATTTTCATTCCCCTATGATGGCGCCCATCAGGACTTTTACACCTGGTCAATCCTTTCATACAAGGGTAACAAAATTCAACTCGGTGATTATGCGCTCAATTCCAGTAAGGGCGAAGCTGGAAGAATCACCGCCACCTATGACAAAGAAGCCCTGCTGAAAAGCCTGTTACGGGAAGTGCGTCAGTACAACGTAGATGTCTTCGACTCCTATAACGTTATCGGCAGCAAGACCGAAAACGGGAAAGTAACCGTGTTCACGCAAGAAGGCGCCAAGTTTGTCGGCACATTTGTTATTGGTGCGGACGGCAGGTCGTCGCGTCTTGCCAAAACATTAGGTTTTAACCGTGGCAGGAAATATTATGGGACAGCCACGACGCGCGGTGTTGAGATGGCCGGCGTTGAACTACCTGAAAAATACGCTCTTTTTCAGATTTTTTTAAATGAAGATCCTCCCATGCGTATATGGATGACGCCGCGTGCCGGAAAAGATGAGCATTTTGTCATGGTTACCTGCCTTCATCCCGGCGCAGATGTGGCCGGGGCTTTAGACCGGTTCACCACAAAGGGATACTTTGCCCCATGGTTTAAACATGCAGAACGTAAACGCTACCTGCCGATCGTAGGCAATATGTACGCCCATATTGAAGATCCTTATAAGGACCAGGTGGTGCTGATTTCAGACGCTGTGTGGTGCCAGGAAGCAGAGATGACAGGGGCAATTATCAGCGGATGGAAGGCTGCCAATGCAATCACCTTTGCGCTTGCAGAAGGCAAAATATCCCGCGAAGGCGTAGCGGACTATTTGAATTGGTGGACGGACGAAATCATTAAAAAGTACGACCACAAGGATATGGTGCGCAATGCCGTCATGCCGTATTGCCTTACCTGTGATGACATTGATTACCTGCTGAGCAAAATAACCAAAACGCTGAGAAGCATTCTTGATCCTTATGAAACACCGAAAATTGTCGGGGAGGCAATGGCTGAAATCATGCCGCTGGTTTCCAGAGAGCGCCCGGATGTTTTTAATAAACTTAAAACCATGCGCACCGATCCTCTTGAAACAATTTTTAACGGGTGCATCCGCGCGGGGTTCCCGACTACGATGTCAAGCCGGTAAAGAGCCTGTGTGTGCCATGAGAGACCAGCGCCCCTTGTTTCACAAATGCATGTATCCCGTCTGGGCCGAAGACAACAGGCATCTCATTCTGCTTTGCGCCGCGCTGGGAATGGCTGGCGGGGTGGGAGGCGCGGTCCTGCTTCACTATCAGAACCAATACGGCCTGTATGTAGTGCCTGTAGGGCTTGCCGGGGTGCTGGGGTATGGTAAGTTTTACGTGCAGGAACTTTACCATAAATATCTTGCCTGCGGCTGGGACATGTATTTTTAATGCCAGGTCCCTTTTTCGAAAGTGCTTTGATTCCTTTTAAGGTTTAGCCGGCAATTACGACCAAAGAGAGCCACGTTGGCTTACGCGATTAGCGGCCATTATTTTGCAGCTTGAGTTTATTCTATACGAAAGAATTTCTATATCTATGCGTGAACTGTTAACAAATGTTGAGTCTCTGCCAAATGTGGAAATCGCGCAAACCCCGGAAGACTTTAAGGTTATCGCTGAACGGTCTCTGAACAACAGGGGAAAGGTTATCTGCTATCTGGGTAGCGTAGAGCTTCTTTTGCAGGCCTATGAACAGGCTTACGAAGATGATTATTATATACCAACGAGAATGGCTTCGGGCGTGCTCGTAAAAATGCT
>CAYNVA010000206.1:0-6810 GCA_964400575.1 uncultured Thermodesulfobacteriota bacterium
GAGCCAGGGCGATTTCAGCTATACGCAGTCGGCGCTCATTTTCCGGGCCCTTGATTCCAATATGCGGGACTTTCAGCTCAAAAAAGTTGCAGAAGTGTTCAGCGCTGGCAATCTTGAAAGAGCCGCCGTTAAAGACAAGCATGCCGATCTGCAGGCAGCCTTTGCCGCCGGCATCAAGCTTGCCGGTATCTGACCTTAATCCGAAGACCAGAGGTTGCAAGCGCGCCATGGAAATACTTTTGATGATCCCCGTGCTTCTGTTTTCAGTGATCGCCCATGAGGTGGCACACGGCTATATTGCCTACAGGTGCGGCGATTCGACGGCAAAAAATTCCGGTCGGCTGACATTCAATCCGCTGCCGCATGTTGATCTTTTCGGAACGATTATTTTTCCGGCACTGCTTATGCTGACAAACTCGCCGTTTCTCATTGGCTGGGCGAAACCGGTGCCCGTTAACCCGTATAATTTCCGCAATCCGGGCCGCGATGATATTTATGTTTCTCTTGCAGGCATTGCGACAAACCTGCTGCTTGCCGTGCTCAGTACGGTACTGTTCGGCGTGTATATAAACTTTGTACCCGCTTCTGCAGGCGATGCCCTTATCATCATGTTTAAATACGGCATTCAGATCAACGTGCTACTGGCGGTTTTCAACCTGATGCCGGTTCCCCCGCTTGACGGGTCCTGGGTACTCTATCACCTGCTTCCGGGAAATCTTGCCGATGCCTATAGAAAGCTTTTTCCATATGGCTTTCTGATACTGATGCTGCTGCTCATGACCGGCGCGCTATCGGTCATTATGATGCCCGTGAGAGGGCTGATTTTAGCGTTTTTACGAACCCTGCTGCAGGCAATAGCCAATACATAAATCATGGACTACAACGTAAAGCTGGAAAATTTTGAAGGGCCTCTTGATCTGTTGCTCTACCTCGTGCGCAAGAACGAGATAGATATTGAGAAGATTTCCATTGTAACCATAACCTCGCAGTACATGCAGTATGTTGAGCTTATGAAGGCGCTCAACCTTGATATTGCCGGCGAGTTCCTGGTGATGGCGGCCACACTTCTGTATCTCAAGTCGCGCGCGCTGCTGCCGGACTGCGGCGATGACGAGGATTCCGAAGAGGCCAGGAGCACGCTTGAAGACCTCAAGCGCCAGCTGCTTGAATATCAACAGTATAAAGATGCGGCGCAGCGCCTGCGCGAGCAGAACATTCTCGAAAAAGATGTTTTTATCCGGGCCTGCTTCAATGAGCCGACAGCCGATGATGCCCCTGAATTCCGGGAGGCAAGCATTTTTGATCTGCTTGAGGCTCTGAAAAAAGTGATAGAGCGCACGGGCGCCCAGGACGACATCATGGCTTTCACCATGGAGCACATGTCGATCCAGGACAAAATCAGCGAAATTCTTGAGCGGCTCTCGGGCGTGCAGGACGGCATTGAGTTCGAAGCGCTCTTTGATAACGCTCCGGAAAGGATCGAGATTATAACGACATTTCTGGCCATTCTTGAACTTATGAAGATGCAGGCCCTGAAAGTGTATCAAAACGCAAATTTTGGCAAATTGTTTGTTTATGCGGTGACCGACGATGAAGCGACGGTTGAGCCGACATCAGAAGAACTGCCACAGGAGTAACAGCTGGTTATGACAAAAGATGAATTGATGCCAATTATAGACGCCTTGATTTTTGCCTCTGACACGCCTCTGAGCATACAAAAAATCAAGCAGCTTATCGATGAGGATGCCGCCGATGGCCTGACGCTCAAGGAGATCAGGCAGGCTATAGACGACATCAACCAGGACAATAAAATTCAGCGTCGCGGATTTTTCCTGCAGGAGGTGGCCGGCGGCTACCAGTTCAGGACACGGCCCAATTACGCAAGCTGGGTTAAAAAGCTCAAAAAAACAAGGCCGTTTCGCCTGACGCAGCCGACGCTTGAAACGCTTGCAATTATCGCCTATCGCCAGCCAATCATACGGGCCGAAATCGAAAAGATCAGGGGAGTCGACAGCGGCGGTGTCATCAAGGCCCTGCTCGAGCGCGGGCTCATAAAGATTGTCGGTCGTAAAAACATTGCCGGCAGGCCATTTTTACTGGGCTCTACGAGCCGCTTTCTTGAAGTTTTCGGCCTCGAGAAGCTTTCAGATATGCCGTCGCTCAAAGAGTTTGAAAGACTTGACGACGGACAGCTTCCAACGCTCCTGCGGGAAAAAATAGGCGAGGAATTTCCTCTGGTGGACGAAACAGAGGCTGAGGCATTAGAGATGGTGCAGACTGCAACCGATGATGAGCTTTTGCTGGCGGCGCAGTCCGGAGCCGAGGAGATTGGCGAAACAGTGCCTGATGACGTGATCGCACCCGGCGATGAAGTTTTAAACGATGCAGCAGGGCAGGGAAATGAAGCCGGCCGGCCGGCAGGGCCACAGGAGGATCAAAGCCGGTGAAAGAACGACTCCAAAAAATACTTGCCAGGGCCGGCGTTACATCGCGGCGCAAAGCCGAGGAGATGATTCTCCATGGCCGTGTGAGCCTCAACGGCGCCGTGGTGCTCGAGCTTGGCACCAAAGCCGATGCCGGGCATGATGTCATTGAGCTGGACGGCATGGCCATCGGCGCTGCGGAAAACAAGGTGTATCTGATGCTCAATAAGCCCCCGGGCTATATAACATCGGTTGAGGACCCGCAGGGGCGTCCGACGGTCATGAACCTTGTAAACGGCATTGTCGAGCGGGTCGTGCCGGTGGGGCGGCTCGACTACGAGACCGAGGGGCTTTTGGTCATGACCAATGACGGCGATTTTTCCCAGTTGCTCCAGCATCCGCGTTTTGAAATAGAGCGCTGCTACAGGGTCAAGGTCAAGGGCGTGCCGACCCGCATCATT
The DNA here is from genome assembly GCA_964400575.1 of uncultured Thermodesulfobacteriota bacterium. Lineage (GTDB taxonomy): Bacteria > Desulfobacterota > WTBG01 > CAIYCZ01 > CAIRTM01 > CAIWCT01. Next base: position 2,885 of record CAYNVA010000206.1, read on the forward strand.
CTTGATAAGCTCAGGGCGGGTGTTTTTATAGATGCTGTCAGGACAAACAGGTGCAAAATCAAAGTCTTCTCAAAGCTTGATAAAAATTCATGGCTTGAGGTCAGGCTCAAGGAAGGCAGAAACCGTCAGATACGCAAAATGTTTGAAGCCGTGGGGCATGAGGCTGTACGCATCATCCGTACAGGATTTGGGCCACTTGAGCTTGGCGCGCTGCCTGTTGGCGCGCATCGGTTTTTGAATAAAATGGAGATAGAAACGATCAAGTCGCTTGAGAAAACACTGGAAAAAACATTAAAAAAACCGCCCGCAAAAAAGCCCGCCCTGAAACTTCACAGGTCAAAGGTCACATAATAGCCGTACCGCCCCCGCTGAACCAGCAGCACGATGGAATCACTGTAGATATGCTGCGGTATCTGGTGCTTGAAGTCGGCTGTGCTTTTGATGTCGCGGCCCTGCATCTGCAGGATGATGTCGCCGGGCCGGAGCCCCTTCCTGCCAGCTTGCCCTGTCTGGCTTATTTTTGAGATGACGATGCCGTCGGCCGATGCAAGGCCGTAGCGCCGTGCTGTCTGAGCGCTGTTGTCTATCGCTTCAAAACCGATATTTTTTTCAATGATTGCTTCGACATGGCCGGGTGGAACTTCTGCTGCCTTCACGGTGACCGTGCTGATCGACCCCTTCCTGAAAAATTCAATCTTCAGTGCCGCATCTGCAGTGTACAGCCCTAACAGCCTTTTGTAGAGAACGGGTGATTTCACTTTCTGGTCACCGATTGACAGTATGATGTCACCTGCTGCTAGGCCGCTGCGGGCCGCTGGACTTTCGGACAGGACCTCTGCAGCCACCACGCCGTGAGCCCCCGTATAGCCAAGCTGCGTGGCAGCAGGCCGCGTCATGGCCTCCACCGTGATGCCGATCCAGGCAGGCCGCACTTCACCGTAGCGCAGCAGATCATCCACAATGCGCCGAGCGGTATTGACGGGTATGGCAAAGCCGATACCCTGCGCCTCGCCATAGATGGCGGTATTTATACCCACAAGCTGGCCGTTAATATTCAGCAGCGGCCCTCCGCTGTTTCCCGGATTAATGGATGCATCGGTCTGAATGAAGTCTTCATAGACCTGCTCGTTTTCCTTGATGGAGCGGTGCAGGGCGCTGACAACGCCCGTTGTGACGGTATGAGAAAGACCGAATGGATTGCCGATGGCGATGACGGTCTCGCCGATCAGGATTGCGTCGGAGTCGCCCGGCGGAACTGCTTTGAATGTTTCAGATGATTCAATTTTCAGTACCGCAAGGTCCGATTTTCTGTCGGCTCCAACGAGCACGGCCTTGTATTCCTTGTCCTCATCGGTTGTCACCGATATGGCGGAGGCCTTTTCTATGACATGCCAGTTTGTAAGCACATAGCCGCGGGTATCTATGATGACGCCGGATCCCAGGTGCGTGCGAACAGATTCCTGCAGGTGATAGCGGTCATCGAAGAAGTTGTCGAAAAAACGGTCAAAAAATGGATCACTCTGTCTGCTGCTGAACGGATTGGGGCGTTCATACATCTGCTCATGGGTGCTGATGCTGACAACGGCGGATTTGGTGTTTTCAACCGCCTTGACGACCGGCGTGCGCCTCAGGTCATCCACAAAAGCCGAAGCAGGCACACACAGGAAGAGGGAAAAGACTGCAGCCATCAGTGCGGCAATTTGTTTATTCATGAGCAGAGCCTCTTGCAAAGTTTTGTCTGTGCCGATTCTATTCATTGCACAGTCTTATTGCAACATGTTTCATGCAGCTGTATTTTTTTGTGCTTTTTGCCAGAAAAACATTTACTTTTATTTTTGTTCGGGCTATTAAAATGTAGCTGCGCGCTGTGCTTGCTTCACTGCGCATAAGATTAACCCTTATGGAGAAGTCCATGGATCTACACCCATTAGGTTGTAGTACCTGTTAAAGAAGGCGGTTTTACCCCCCCTGCTGCGGGCATGGGAACCAGGCACTGCCTTCTCTACTGCTTTAAGGAGGCGCCTACTATGAAAAATCCATTACTGGTTCCGGAACTGCGGGAAATGCTCGCATCCCACAACATTGAAGAACTGCAGGACTTCTGCGATACAACACCCCCTGCCATAGCTGCGGAATTTCTTGGATCGCTCACCTCTGATGAAGAGTGGGAGATTCTGGAGAATCTTGCGCCTGAAATGCGCGCGCTTATTTTCGCAAATTTCGACGATGACGTAAAACTGAGGCTTATCGCAAAGATCAGTTCCAGTGAAGTCAGGGAACTTATTGTGCGTATGGATGGGGAAGCCCGCGAGAATTTTTTCCTGAGCCTGACGCAGGAAAAGCAGAAAGAGCTGCGAGAGCTTTTCAGGCACATTGAAGACCCAGCCGCACATGCCCTGTCCGTAGAGCGTGAGCAGATCATTTCGGAGTTTGACCGGATCATTGCTGAAGGTCAGGCGGGTGAAGAGGAGCTGACCGAGGAGGAGATTGCATCGGAAATAAGCCAGGAAATCGAGATTTACAAGACTGTTAACAATCGCATAGAGCGGTTGGGCCGCACTGAGAAGGGGTGCTGGATCAATATCGTCAATCCGTCAAAAGAAAATCTGCCTCTCATTGCTCAACATTTCAATATTCCGGTTGATTTTTTAACGGCTTCGCTGGACATCGATGAAACGGCCCGCATTGAAATAGAGGATAACGGAACGCTCATTATCGCCAGGGTTCCCTATTACGACGAAAAAAATACGGATGTTCTCTATTTTACACTGCCCATAGGCTTTATTCTTGTTAACGGGTACGTCATCACCGTATGCGAAAAACCTGACACGGTGCTGCGTGACTTCATCGATAACAAGGTGCGCCATGTGTCCACCATCAATTGTGACCGGCTCGTGCTGCAGATCATTCTGCGGGCAACCATGCAGTATCTGAGTCATCTGAAACAGCTCAATAATGCCGCCAATATAATTCAGAAAAAACTCGAGCAGGAATCCCGAAACAAACAGCTGATTAAACTGTTTAACATAGAGAAGAGCCTTGTCTATTTCACAACTTCGCTCAAAACAAATGCTCTCATGATGGAGCGGCTGTTGCGCCTGCATGTGCTGCACATGGACGATGAAAATGAAAATCTGCATGAGGATATTGTGACAGAAAGCAGGCAGGCAATTGAAATGGCAAATATCTACAGTGATATTTTGAGCGGCATGATGGATGCTTTCGCCTCGATTATTTCCAATAACCTGAACATCGTCATGAAAATGCTGACCTCCATTACCATCATCATGACCATACCGATTTCAGTTACAAGTTATTTCAGTATGAACGTGATATTGCCGATACAAAATAATCCCTATGCGTTTCTTATTATTATCAGTTTCTCGCTGTTTCTCTCGATCTTTGCGATAGTTTTTTTCGTCAAGAAGAAGTGGCTTGTACCGTAACTGAATTTAACATACAAAACAACAAATGAAGGAAATATTATGAAAGGAGCGTGTATGAAATATCCTACTGTATCACGGCGAACGGGGGTTTTCATTGCAGCCATGGTTTTGCTTTTTGCGCTGAGTACCATCGCACAGGCTGCGGTCAAGGCGCCCAGTTTAAAAAGCCAGTTGAGCAAAAACGGGATTGCCATGAAGCTGGTACGGCTTGACCGAACCGATGGATTCATGTTCGGGCTTTCCTTCAAGGGGCCGAACAACAGGTCGATTTTAATAGCGCCGGGGCTGGAGCGCATGTTCCTGGTTGTCGCGGACGGCAATGATATTATTTTAAAGGCTGACGCAACCGGCAACATGCAGATTATTCAGGCCTCTGGCGAGCTTACCTATGTGCTGTGTATTGTGGATGCCATTGTCGGTTTTCTCCGAGTATTCACGTTATGCCCACAAGGCGACGTGGTCTGCTATTTGGCTCCGATT
>CAYNVA010000207.1:0-10157 GCA_964400575.1 uncultured Thermodesulfobacteriota bacterium
CACGCTTGAAATAAGCGTGCTCATGGCCCAGTACCCGAGCGCCGAGATTGCCCGCCGCAGCTTCGACTACCGCACGCTGGGCTTAGGGTATGCCAACCTCGGGGCGCTGCTGATGGTGCTCGGGATTCCGTATGACAGCCCGCAGGGCAGAAACCTGTCTGCCGCGCTCACGTCCCTCATGACAGGTGAGGCCTACCGCACCAGCGCCGAGATGGCAGGCTGCCTCGGCCCTTTCAGCCGCTTTGAGGCAAACCGCGAGCCCATGCTGCGCATCATCCGCAACCACCGCCGCGCCGCCTGCGGCCAGGACGCAAAAGAGTATGAAGGCCTGCATACGCCGCCCGTTCCCATCGACCAGCAGGACTGCCCGGCAGAGCTGCTTGAGGCTGTCCACAGAGTCTGGGACGAAGCGCTTGCCGAGGGCGACCTCCACGGTTTCCGCAATGCCCAGGTGACGGTCATCGCGCCCACGGGCACCATCGGCCTTGTTATGGACTGCGACACCACGGGCATCGAGCCCGACTATGCCCTGGTGAAATTTAAAACACTCGCCGGCGGCGGCTCCTTTAAAATCATCAACCAGTCCGTGCCGCGCGCCCTGCGCCGCCTGGGCTACAGCGAGAGCGAAATGCAGGAGATCGTGGCCTATGCCCTGGGGCACGGCACGATCAAGGGCGCTCCCTGCATCAACCGTCAGAGCCTTCGGGACAAGGGCTTCACCGACGATATGATCGAGCGCATTGAAGCCGCCCTGCCGGCAGCCTTTGACATTACCTATGCCTTCGGCCCCTGGACTCTGGGGTCGGAGTTTCTCCGCACCGTGCTGAAAATTCCCGAAGATATGCTTTCAAAAACCGGCGCTGATATTCTCAAGGCCATCGGTTTCACGCAGAAGGAAATAGAGGAGGCAAACACCTATGTCTGCGGCACCATGACGCTTGAGGGCGCGCCGTATCTGCGGGACGAGCATTATGCCATGTTTGACTGCGCCAACCGCTGCGGCCGAACGGGCACGCGCTTCATTCATTATGAGGGCCATATCCGCATGATGGCCGCATGCCAGCCCTTCATCTCCGGGGCGATTTCAAAAACCATCAACATGCCCAATCACAGCACGGTTGAAGAGGTTAAAAACGCCTATATGCTCAGCTGGAAGCTGGGGCTCAAGGCCATTGCCCTGTACCGTGACGGCTCCAAGCTCAGCCAGCCCCTGTCTGCGGCCCTTGAGCTGTTCGATGAGCTTGAAGACATTTCAGAGTTGCCGACAACGGAAAAGGTCATGCGCGTGGCGACGCTCATCACCAAGCGCTCAATTGCCAACCGCGTAACGCTTCCCAACCGCCGCAAAGGGTATACGCAAAAAGCGGTCGTCGGCGGCCATAAGGTCTACCTGCGCACGGGTGAATATGATAACGGTACGCTCGGCGAGATATTCATCGATATGCATAAGGAAGGCGCGGCTTTCCGCAGCCTCATGAACAGCTTTGCCATAGCCGTGAGCCTTGGCATGCAGTACGGCGTGCCGCTTGAGGAATACGTGGACGCATTCATTTTCAGCCGGTTTGAACCCAGCGGCATGGTCGCGGGCAATGACCACATCAAGATGGCCACCTCGGTCATTGACTATATCTTCCGCGAGCTTGCCATTAACTATCTGGGACGCGCCGATCTCGGGCACGGGATCAATGCCGAAGACCTGCGCCATGATGCCATCGGGCGGCAGGATGATACAAAGCCGGCGGTTGAAGAGGTGCAGCAGGGCAGCTTTGCTTACGGAGGCAGGCTTGAGGCTGTGTCGGGCGGAGGCAAGGGCATTTCTTCCGGCGCAGGGTTCCGCACAGCGGTTAGCCTCACTGCCGTGCGGGAGGCCCGTGCCAAGGGCTATGAAGGCGACCCCTGCCCGGCATGCCAGCAGTTTACCCTCGTGCGCAACGGCGCCTGCCTCAAATGCGTGAGCTGTGGGGCCACAACGGGCTGCAGCTGAAAAAGGCTCGCAGCTTCGAATTTTTAGCAAAAGAAAAAAGGCCGGTCTAAGCAGAACCGGCCTTTTTGTTTTATTTATGTTTAAGGTGCGTTAGGCATGGGATTTGGGCGTGTCGTAGTTGTCATACGCGCTCATTTCGGGGCTATCCCAGTCCTCTGCAAAGGTCGCGAGTTGAGCGCGCAAGGTCTTGGCTTGAGCCTTACTGATACCGCGCTTGCGTAAATCCACTGCGCCAGAATCGAGAAAGGTCACGATGACAGTTGTCTCATCGCTGATATTCTTTGGCTTTCGGGTCAATTCAATCTTGCCCTTACGATATATACCTTGAACACTGGTAAGCATGGGAATCTCCTGGGTTGATAGGAACTCGCTTTGAGATGGGCAGAATATAAAATGGGGGTGATTGTGTGTCAATGTAAATGTGGGCGCAGGATGTGGGATGGCATTTTGATGGCGGCCTGCGATGCTGCTATTAAATATCTTGCGGCGCTGCGGGCGGTCTGCTATGAGGTGTTATGTCAACTTGGAAGGCTTTTGTTTTGGTTTTAAAAAATGTTGGGGGTTAGAGCTTTTTTTAGCGTTAGAGCCTCTGGACTTGTGATAAAGAATAATTAAATTCTGTTGTTTAGTACGGAGCATAGCTGTGGATTTTAAATTTGTCATGGAACAGCTTGCCGGTTCTTTTGAAGAGCAGGGTATTGATTATGCCCTTATGGGTGGTTTTGCGCTTGGCGTCTGGGGTGCGCAACGGGCAACCATTGATATGGATTTTCTAATCCTGCTGGATGATATGGAGCGCGCCCACACTATCCTGACGAGCCTGGGCTATGAACTCCGTCATAAAAGCCAGAACGTTTCTCAGTACATTTCCCCGCTGAAAACATTCGGTGAAATTGATTTTCTGCATGCATTCAGGGCTGTGTCAAAATCAATGCTGCAGCGGGCTCAAAAAAAAGAGGTTTTTGGCACCGGGCTCATCATAAAAGTACTGCAGCCGGAAGATATAATAGGCCTTAAAGTTCAGGCTCTAGCCAATGACCCATCACGAAAAAATGTCGATCTTGCCGATATCGAATCCCTGATGCGCATTCATGGTTCACGGCTTGACTGGCAGCTTATGCAGTCATATTTCGAACTGTTTGAGCAGGGAGATCTTTTCAAATCACTCAGAGGTCAGTATGGCAACACTAAGTGACGCGGAGAAAAAAGAGCTGCTCAATAAGGCAGCATCTGCGGAACTGCGCGATGACATGCGTCTGCTGCGCCAGACCCGGCATAAGCTCCTGCGGGAAGACGGCCAAGTGGATATCGATAAGTGGATAGAGTTTTTGACAGAATACAATGAGTTCATAAATCACGAGCCCAAGCCGTTTGCCCCAATGCTGGAACGTGATATGAAAATGTAAAACGCAAGCCCTGTGAAGCAGTAAAGGGCGCTGTCCCCTTTAGCTCCGTTTTTGTGCAAACCTCTCACGACAAGCCTGATTTTTCAAATTAAATATAGGCTTCAAAAGGGTAATCGGGGTCGGCGTAGTCATATGAGGGGATTTGCTCATCGGCATAATCCGATGGCGGCAATTTGATTTTCGGCGGCGGTCGTGTTTGCATCTCCCACAGCCCCAGGTGCTGCAATATGTGTTTTACTACTTTGGGCTGGTCTATAAAGCTGATTAATAGTAATATAGTATAATGGGGATTGTTGTGGAAATGAGGGGCGTGAAATATTTAAAGAGGCAGCAGACAGAAATATCTTTAAAGCCAGACTTCAATTATCATTAAAGATATACGTGAAAGAATTATTATCATTTAACGATAAAAGCACATGAAAAAAAACAAGCTGATTTTTACGCTACTTTTTTTATTGATATGGGGCGTGTCAGCTCATGCATGGGCTGAACAGATGTCCGGAACAAAGTGGCAAAGCGATGACGGGGACATAGTGGCGTTTTACAGCGACAGCTTGTGGATGTGGAATGCCAGGCAAAGCTTTACTGCTGCGCGCAGGGCGTCTTGCCGGAATGCAGGAGACAGCATTGCCCTGTGGAAAGATACACAGGGGCCGGTATACGGACTGTATGTAGTGAACTGGAGCAAAAAAACCATGCGGGGCATTATTATGCTGGGGTTTTTTCCGCTTGTGTACAAAACTGATCTCTATCGTTTTACCGAGGATGGCTGGTCTTCGGAGAAAGAGTAAAACGGCCTGCAGCATAGCAATCATAGTGTGCCGCCTTTGCCATATAGCAAGCTTATGGGGCTGCACTATCAAGAGAATAAAATGAAGCATAACTCAATTGCCTTCTACATTCTTATGATTACTGTACTGGCGCTCAGCGGATGCAAAGAGCTTCCTGATCTTTCTTGTGAACCGGACGTGCCTGCATTGACCGATCAAATTTATCATATGCCCTATTATTTCCCACCACGTGAAGCATTCGGTAATTTGCGTGACGGCGCCTATGTCGGCCGCATTGGCTGCGGCCTCGATTATGGCAAGGTTACTATAGTTGTGCAGGACAATGTTGTTACAGACTGTACAATTGATTTATTAACTGTATCGTCGGGTATTTATAAAGCCGGGCCGGGCAGGCTTCTGGTAGAAAATGGCCCGGGGCTTTTTCTTGAAGCACAATCGCCGCAGTTTGATGCAGTCAGCGGCGCCACCGGCTCAGCACACCTTCTGAAGATCTGCTGTACACGGGCTCTCTGGGAGGCCTCCGAAGGTGAAGATCCCATGCAGGAATGTGTTCCTCGGGAATGCAAATAGCCCTCACAGCGTATACCCTGGGTACGTCCATACATATATCAGCAAATCCTTTTTGTCTTCCCACTTCCGTAAACTTTAGCGGGTTTGCTATCAAGGCGCCTTCCTTAAGGCAATTGCCTGAATTCGTCACAGCGGAATTGCCCTTGCCCTGTCACCAAACAGGTGTTAAATATTTGTAGAGTCTGTTTTATTCTGTAGGCAGAGAGGCAGTGTTGAGGCAAATCTCGATTTTAGATCGATGGTTTTGACAGCCGCAGGGGACTGCATCCATCCCGCAACCTTGAACCATGCAAATTCAGCCAATGAATGATGACGATGAAAAAATAGTTCGCCTATTCTGGATGTCGCGCAGAGATTTTCTGCAGTACACCGGAGCCGTGGTGGCGGGAAGCGTTCTGGGCCTGGGGTGTGGAACTGACGATGGCGCCACTAAAGTGGCGGCCTATGCCGTGTCGGAAGGATACCTGCTGGTTGACACGAAGAAATGCCAGGGCTGCGTTGCATGCATGCTGGCATGCTCGCTGGTGAATGAAGGTGTGGCGAGCCTGTCGCTTGCCCGGATTCAGGTACTGCAAAACCCCTTTGCCAAATGGCCCGACGATGTGAACATCGAGCAGTGTCGGCAGTGCCCGGCAGCTCTTTGTGTGAGCGCCTGCCCGGTGCAGGCGCTGTATGTTGATGCCGATAACGGCAATGTGCGCACGGTTGATAAAAAAAAATGCACCGGCTGCGGGGCTTGCGTGAAGGCATGTCCGTACCAGCCCAAGAGCCCCCTCGTGGCAGTTGCCCCGCAGGGCGGCGGTGCAGTCACGAGCCGCAAATGCGATCTGTGCAGCCAGGCACCCTATCACTGGGCTGCGGAGGGCGGCGGCCCGAAAGGCAGGCAGGCTTGCGTGACGGTCTGCCCGGTGCGGGCCATTGCTTTTACCGCAGAGCTGCCCATCCAATCCGAAAAAGGGTATAAGGTAAATTTGCGCAATGATGGTTATTGGGTGACTCTCGGGTATCCGAGGTTCTGAAGAAAGGCTCGTGATGGGCGGCTACACAGGAAAAATATTAAAAATTGATCTAACCATGGGTTCTGTGAGCCTGATGCCCACCAGCAACTATGAGCAGTGGGTGGGCGGCCATGGCATGGGGTCGGCCATATTTTTTGATCTTGTGCAAGACAAGACCATAGCTGCTTTTGACCCTGCAAATGTCATTACACTTATGACCTCACCGATTTCGGGAACCATAGTGCCATCGGGCGCCGGCAGAATCGAGGTTCAGGGCATCGGGCCGCAAGCCTATCCTCAAGAGTGGTTCACGCGGAGCAATTTCGGCGGTCGGTTTTCTTCTCAGCTCAAGTACGCCGGCTGGGACGGGATAGTTCTTGTTGGTGCGGCCGCAGCACCTGTCTGGATAGACATTCGGGATGAAAGGGTAGAGATTCGCCCCTGCGCTGATCTTGGCCTTTGGGGCACAGACACAAGGAAGTGTCAGGAGATAATCTGGGACTTTGTCGCCGACGGCGCCGAGTATGGCGATTGGAAAAAGCCCAATGCCGATTTGTGCGGCCAGACTACGCAGCGGCCCGCAGTGGTGGTGATCGGCCCTGCCGGGGAGAACCTGTCGCGCCTGGGCTGCCTGATGCATGATGCAGGCAACTCTTCAGGGCAGGGCGGATTTGGCGGTGTCTGGGGAGCAAAGAAACTAAAGGCGATCAGCGTGATCGGCACCGGGTATGTGCCGCTGGGCGATCCCAAAAAGCTCATGGAGACAAGGCTCTGGCACCGCGACACCTACGGGTTCAACTACGATGACCCGCTCAGTAGAAAAGGGATCCGCGACCTGAACCCCAACGGCATGACAGACCCTCCGAGGCCTGCCGCGTTTTGGGGCAAGCTCGGCGCTGGCGAAAGCAGACCGCGTGAAGGGCAGCGACCGCAAGCCTGTGTTGGCTGCTATGCAGGCTGCCGCGCCAGATACAAAAGCGGCATCGGTAATGAGGCCAAGTGTTTGGCTACCGAATTTTACTCAGAGGCTCATACCTGCAGCATACAGCGGCAGGCAACAGATATGCTCAACTGCTACGGCCTGAATGCCATGGAGATGACCAAGGGCCTGCTCTATTTGAAAAAACTGCACAGCCTCGGAGTTCTCGGGAAGGGCAAAGGGATAGACTGCCCCCTTGATTTTCGTTGCCTTGGCACTCTTGAGTTTGCCGAGCAACTGATCAAAGCGATATCCTACCGCAATGACGGGTTGGGAAATGACCACCCCTTCGGCGATGCCATAGCCGAAGGATTCATGCGTGCTGCAGAGAGTTGGGGCCGGCTGGCAGAAGATAGCATGTTCGGTGATCGCCTGCAGTTCCCCTACTGGGGATATCCCGAGCATGGCTATGACTGCAGGGCCGAGCTTGAGTGGGGGTATGGGTCGATACTGGGCGACCGCGACATTAATGAGCACGAATTTAACACCATCATGTGGAACGCGACCCTGGCGCTCATGCTTGATCCCCTGGGCATTCGCATCAACACGCTTGATGGTCCGGCTGAAGAAGTGGTCGGCATCTACACTGCCAAGATGGAGCCCTATGACGGCGCTCCCGAAGACCGAATGAAGATGCTGGATTATTCAAGTGAGAATATGTACTCGGTCCATATCGCACGGCTCGTTTCCTGGCACCGGCACTATACCCGTTTCTGGAAGCAGACAATGCTGCTGTGCGATTTCCGCTGGCCGGATTTTCTCAATCATTACTCGCCCGACAAGGTCGGCTCTGCCTGCGTGGCCGAGCCGAAATTTTTAAGCGCCGTGCTGGGGCGTGAGCTGACATTTCTTGAGGGGATGGAGCTGGGCAGGAAGATTTGGAACCTTGACAATGCCATTTGGACCCTTCAGGGCCGGCATCGCTCCATGGTCCGCTTTGCCCCCTATATTTACCGGCAGGGATTCACGCGCAATGAGCGCACGCCGAATTTCCACCTGCCGGTGCTCACAGACGGTACGTGGTCATACCAGAACATGATTGCGCTGGGGCGCAAGCTCGACAAGCAGGGCTTTGAGGATTTTAAGACCCTTTTCTACGAACAGGAGGGCTGGGATAGTGCAACGGGTTGGCCCCTGCGCAGCACCCTTGAAACCCTTGGCCTTGGCTATGTGGCAGACGAACTCGCGGCCCGTGGCAGGCTCGGATAATTTTTTCAAACCTTACAGCACAACATACAGGAGGTAGTGCAGCGACATGAACAGGCACAGCAAAAAAAGGTTCTCTGCAATCCTGCTGCTCATTGTTGCAGGGCTCCTCTCCGGAACGGGTGCGCAGGCACAGTGCTCTGCTGACGGGATTGCGCCGCCGGTTGACGAGCTGCTGCAGGCTGCCGACCGCATGGTGGCTGCCCTTCAAGCTCATGACCGGCAGGCCTGGATTGATGCATTTGCTCAGGGCGCGATTGTAGAAGACCCGCTGGGCAGCATGCGACTGGCGCCGGATGATTTCTATGATACTTTTCTTGCAACCAGCCAGGTTCAGTATGTTTCACATCTGGACATAGCGGCAGGCATGGCCGTGGCGCGGGATATTACGGTCACCATGACGCTGAAGACCGGCCTTGCGATGACCGTTGATGCGCACAGTCTCTATGAAATGGCATTAGATAACGGCCAGTACAAAGTTTGCCATGTATCAGCCTGCTGGGAGATGGCCGGTATGGTGAAGCAATTCTCCTCTGCAGGCATCAAGGGCCTTATCACCACGCTCTGGTTTTGTGGCAATATGATAAAAAAACAGGGCCTTCGAGGACTGCTGGTTTATATGAAAGGTGCTGCCACGGGAATCTCCGGTAAGGGGCACGCCGCAGTAGAGTCCTTTGCCGGGGCGGTAGAAAGCGGTGATGGCGACACTCTGGCCGCTTTGTTTGACAGCCAGGATCCTTGCTTAGAATTTCCCGCAGGCAGCCAGATGCTGAAACCGAGAGACTTTCTGGCAAGCCTTGCCCCGGGCTCAGTGATGACTGTTTGCGAGCTAACATCTGCTGGATGGTTTACGACATGCCTGTTTTCTTTAGGCACGGCCAGCTCTTCAGCCCAGGGCATCGCGTTTTTTGAGTTCAATCCCGTAACAGCCAAAATCAAAGCTGTTCGCCTGTACCGGAAGGAATAAAAAATATATAAATTGCATGTTAAATATGGGCGCAGGATGTGGGAGGGCATTTTGGGGGCGGCCTGCGATGCGGTTATAAAAAATCTTGCGGCGCGGCGTGCGGACTGATATGAGGTGTTATGTAAACCGGCAAGGCTGTTTTTGTGCGCAGCCCTCATAACAACCCTGAACTTTTCAAGGAGGATCGCATGAGTCTGAAAATAGTGGCATACATGGGGAGTCCGCGCACGGGCGGCCTGTGCTCGCAGTTTGCTGAAAGCGCGCTTAAGGGTGCCGCGAGCGCAGGCGCCGAGGTCAAACAGGTTAACCTTGTCAAATGCTCCATTAAACACTGCACCGGCTGCCACAGCTGCGTGTACAACAATCATGAGCTGCCGATCGGCATATGCCCCCTCAAGGATGACATGGCGGAAATTCTCCGGGAGTACCTTGAAGCGGACGGCTATGTTATGGCGTGCCCGGTATATGACTTCACCGTTACATCCATCATGAAGGCTTTTATCGAGCGGCGCTTCCCCATGTTTAAAAAACAGAAGGGCCTCCATGGCAAGATCCCTGAGGTGCGCGTGCCCCAGGGCTTCAAAAAGAAAGCCGCCCTCATCGCCACCGGCGATGCCGCGGAGGAATATGCCGCTATTGCCGAGCCCTGCTTTGACGTCATGTCAGGGCATTTCATGGTCGAAGAAATAGACGTGATCGCTCAGCTCTATGTGGGGCATATTCACAGTGTAGATGAACAGCGGTATAAAGAAAAGATGGAGCAGACCTTTGCCATGGGCGTGCGCCTGGCAGAGGAGATCCGGAAAGCGCGCCAGTAGTACAAGCGCGCTGCTGGAGGGTGCATCAAAGGTGCAAAGGCCCGAAAAGGCTTTGAAGTTGAATTCGCCCCAGTTCAAGGCTTTCAAAATGATCCTCGACGCAGCGGTAGTATTGAGACTGTTGCGGACTTCGTGGTTTATACTGCTGCGAAACAATGGCTGCGGCTGCTTCCCCCATGCGCCCCCCTTGCGACAAAATATAACAAATGTTATGCTTTATGCAACGCAAAAAAAGCAGTGTTTCTTAAGACATATTTAGCCGATAATGCCGCTCTATGGCGTGGCGAACCGACATGCGCGGCGAACCGGCTTGACACCCCCTGCTGTTTCTGGTAACTTCACTGAAAACCGTGACTTTTTTCCCTGGAGGGTATTTTTATGGAGCTCATGAACGCGATCAAGGGGAGACGCAGCATTCGCAGCTACAGGCCCGATCCG
>CAYNVA010000208.1:0-10189 GCA_964400575.1 uncultured Thermodesulfobacteriota bacterium
CATGCCTCGGTCATTCCGGGTTGTCCGGAATCATTTTTCAGCACACCAAAAGGGATTCCCGTCAAGCGGGAATGACAAGAAAGGAATCCATACAGCTAACGCATTCAACGTTTTCTGATTTTCGGTTACAAGATTTAGTTAAATGCTCCAGCATATTTTCCGTTTTTATCGCTTGTTGACAAAGTTTTTAAAAGGGCATATTTTTCCCATACGGCAGTATTGAATTCCCTGTCACAACAGGTGATTTATCTGCCCACAGGCGCTTTAGAGCATTTTTCAAAATACTATAGCCATATGCGCACAGGTGAGCTTTTGGTGAGGGCAGCCCGTTCGGTTCGAGCGATTGGCGTTCCTTCATTGCCGGTCTCTCTTGCGAGAATATAGCACGGGCAAACGATTCAAAAGTTCACCGTAAGGGCGCATGGCTACAACATAAAGAAAAATGCTTTAGTGAGGAAGGGGCGGCAATTTTTTTTGCTGAACAGGGGGCATCAAACGGAGCTCCCCGGCTTACCCCCAACCTTCCATGAGGAGAGTCGTTCATGAAGATGAGTCGGCCAGGCCCTATTTTCGGCGCTGTCTGTAGTCTTTTCCTGCTTTTTGCGCCCTGCAGCCTGAACGGTGCAACCGTATGCAATTTCCAATCCGGTGATCATTTCCCTGATATTGCCTTTCGTGCCGACATTTCCAAAGATGATGCCGCCTACCTCGGCCTTGAACAAAGTTTTAAAAGCCTCTTTAACCTTGAAAAGGCGGGAGCTTTCACACTTAGGGACATCGGGGCAGAACTGGTTATTGTTGAATTTATCAATACATACTGCACGTCGTGCCAGGCGCAGGCCCCTGTCATGAACCAGGTTTTTGAATTGATAGAAAAAGATTCCCACCTTCGCTCGCATGTTAAAATGCTCGGGGTGTGCGCGGGGAACAATCCGAAAGAGGTGGATCGCTTCAGAAGGGAAAAAAAGATTCGTTTCCCCCTGATTTCCGATCTGAAATTTGACGCCTATGAAGCCCTCGGCGAGCCGTGCGGAACTCCGCTCGTGCTGCTGGTGAAAAAAAGCGAAAAGGCGGCTATCATCGCCTCGTCACATATCGGGCTGATTAGTACACCCCTTTATTTTGTTCAGGAGGTATGGGACGGCCTGCAAACAAACACGCTGACCCTTGAGGCAAAAGCGCGCGAAAAAAGATCGCAGCACATTTCGGGAGCCAAATCGCGGCCCTTCATTTCTGATGAGGAGCTGCAGAAAAAAATATCCTCAAGCCTTGAAGCACGGGGAAAGCGCGTTGAAGCACTGAAAAAGATTGAGCTTGACCCTGAGCAGACGCTGTTTTCCTGTGCGGCACTGGACAACGGGACACAGGAGATGTTTTTTGCCAGGCTCGTAAGCCGCAATCCCGTATGCGATGTCTGCCATGCAGTTCATTTTGTTGTGCTCTTTGACGAAAGCGGCGTTGTTGTGGACTTTATTGCACTGCATATTACGAAATACGGCAACAGGGACTGGACTGCTGAAGAAATAAAAAAAACACGCGATCGTCTTATCGGAAAGTCAGTACTGCATCCGCTATCGTTTGACCCTCATGCGGATGCGGTTTCGGGCGCGACAATGAGCTCTGCCCTTGTGTTTAACGCAGTGGAGCGGACCGAAAAAGAGTACAGGATACTGCAGGAAAAAGGGTATATAAAGAAATAACCGTTTTGTATCCCCAAAAGGAGAAACGATGACAAAGCATACGGGTATGTGGTGTTTCATTATTTTTACGGTGCTCACCCTGTCGCGATACGCTGTCGCGTATGCCGATGATCCCCCTGCCCGCGACTGCATCTCCTCTTTTGATACGGGCGCGCTTCCCCGGTATGCCGCGGGCAAACTTGATGAAATGAGGCGCATTATTGCCTCTTTTCCGCGGAGCTCAATAAGCACAAAAAACGAGGAGGAATCACTGTATGAACTTATCCGTATTTTAAAGACGACACAATCGAGCTATCACGCGATCAACTACTATGTTTTTGGATGGAACGATTCGCTTGAATTTCTGTACAGGACAAATGTGGGAGCGGTAAAGAGGGGCATTGAGGTTACCCGGACCTTTATTGTTTCAGAGGAGACTTTGCACAATGCCACCATGCTTGAAAATCTACTGAGCATTATGGCAACGCAAAGCAGGGATGGAATTAAAGTATATTATGGTCTGCACAGGGATCTCATCTCCGATGCGCAGTATCATCAATATGCCATGATCGATGCAGGATTAAGTGATGGCGTGGTTCTCGCGCAGGTCAAGGCAGTCAGCATACATGGCCCTCAACCTGCGTATCTGGACATAACCTGGGACAGGGAAATTTTAAAAAAGAAAAACCCTTTTCCCTTTTTAAAAAATAATCCCCGTATTTATCCCTATAACGAAGCTGCTCAAAAAAAACTGCGCAGCCTTGCCGGTGCTCCTGCGCCGGCACAATAGGGCGGAGCGGCATGGCGCATGCCTTAATCCTGCCCCATCCCTGCGGTTATATAATCAGGTATGCAAGAAGCGTAAGTTCAATTGATAGATGGGCAAGAAACGGCAGCAGCACGTTTTTACGCTTATAGCTCCAGTAGGTGAGCACTATCGACAGGAGTAGCATGCCCAGAGCCTCGGGCAGCGATTTCTGCAAATGAAACAGGAACTCGAAAGCAGGAATGAAACAGAGCCCGATTTTGCCCAGCACTGCCTGCAGGTACTGCATAAGAAAAACGCGATGCAGAAATTCCCACCCGATCAGCCACGATGAGAGCCAGATAAGATAACCCGTCGCAAATGACCACTTCATTGCAGCGTTGAGATGGGATTGGGGCCGATAGTACTGGGCCAGCACCGGTATGAATTTGATTAGATAGACGCCGCAGGCGCCAAGCAGCATTAAAGCAATCAGCAGCCAGGCATCGATTTTTTTCCATCGCGAAAACGTAAAGACCCGGATGTCAATATCCCTGCACATGAGCAGCACGGGAATTCCCAGCCACAAAATCGCCGTAGACATTTCAAAGCCATTGCCGAAGCGCCAGTAGAATCGTGACCAGTCAATGAGCCAGTAGGCATGCTGTGTGGATAACGAGTCGATGGCCAGGGCAAGAATGGCATAGATGACCATGCACATGGCATATGCTTTATTCGTATCAGGCTGTTGTGAGTACGTCATAGGAACGTGCTTTTTGCCTCCCGGCTAAAATGTATGGGGCATAAAAACCAGAAGTCAGAATCCAGAAGCCAGCATTCAGAATTAAGGACTTGGAATGCAGTACGAAAAAAACTGCAAAAACGTTTCAGGATCTGATTGTCGGGAAGAAGCAGGCAGGCTGCCGGCTTCAATCCTCCACGGGCTCAACGAATTCCAGCAGCACGCCGCCCGTATCCTCGGGGTTGAAATAGGCTACTCGGCTTCGTTTCATATCCAGTATGCCATCGCGGGTTACATGACCGAGGCGCACGCCTTTTTCCTTCATCAGCGCAACGGCCTTTTTAAGATCAGTGACGATGAAGGCAATATGGTTGATGCCCGTCGGGGGATTGCCGATGAGGGTTTTGAAATTTTCAGATATGGGCTCTATGAGTTCAAACTCCATGCCGCCTACCGGCACGAAGGTGAAGCGCGTTCCGGCATCTGCCACGTCCCAGGGCGGCACGACCCGCACATCCTGCTCATCTATGTCATAGAGTTTCCGGTACAGCTCGGTTGAGGCCTGTACATCATCAACAATCACCCCCACATGGCGCACCTTAACGATCAGATCTCGTATTTTCATTCCAGCCCTTTCAATAAAATCGTTTTTATACTATACGGTGATAAGGTACCACAGGTAAACCGGTTGCGCAACCGTTGGAGCGCAGGGGCGGCAGGCAGACACAACAACAAAGAGCCCGTTGCGCAATGCCTCACGGGGTGTAAGGTTTCGCACTCACGGCAGCCGCTTTGATTTTGGATTGCGAAATGCGGATTGTGGATTGCCGGTGCAGTTCAGGTTTTAAATCCAAACTCCCAAATCCAAAATCTAAAATATGCGAGACAAATAACCCGGTTCGGTTGAGGAGGACTATGAAACAAATCCTGATTTTGATGATGCTGCTTTGTACGGCGTGGGCCTCTGCGGCTGCTGCCGGGCCTGTGCCTGATACGGGCCAGACGACCTGCTACGGTATGACGGGCAAAATTGCATGCCCGGAACAGGGCGAGCCGTTTTACGGGCAGGACGCCCAGCACCCTACTGCTCAGCGCTCTTTTATAAAGCTCGACGAACAGGGGCATGAGCTGCCTGACACGGCTTCAGACTTCAGCATGGTGCGCGATACTGTAACCGGTCTTGTCTGGGAGCTGAAGGACAGCAAAAACGGCGCGGCAGACTATGAAAATCCTCATGATGCCGACAACCGGTACTCCTGGTATGAGGACAATGCATCGCGCACCGGCGGTGATCCGGGGCTGCAGGGCGAGGGCACAGACACAGGCGATTTTATTGCGGCTTTGAACAGCCGGTCTTTCGGCGGCGCTACTGACTGGCGCCTGCCCACCGCCAAAGAGCTTATCTGGTTGCTTGACCGTGGCGCGGACGGCCCGCCGTATATCAGTGCGGCATATTTCCCGGGCGTGGCTTCAGAATACTGGACCGCCACGACCGACCCGACCAGCAGCAGCCGTTGCGCCACGGTCACACTGGCGGTGGGGATGATGAATTACCCGAAAAAAACAGACTCTTTTGCCGCCATGGCAGTGCGCGGCGCTGTGCCTGCTCAGCAGTTTCTCGACAATGGCGACGGCACGGTAAGCGACCTCTCGACCGGCCTCATGTGGCAGCAGGACAGCGTGCAGGGTATTTCCTGGCAAGACGGCCTTGCCTACTGCAGTGACCTGAAATTGGGCGGCTACAGCGACTGGCGCCTGCCTGATGTCAACGAGCTTATTTGTCTTGTCGACTATTCCAAATCATCACCGTCCATCGACGATAACTATTTTAGCAATACCGCTTTGCACTACTGGTCTTCAACCACCTATCCTTTAGATCCAGGAAAAGCATACCATGTGTGCTTTCTGCGGGGCCGGACTGAGGTCTATGGCAAGTCTGATCAGGGGGCAGCCAGCCATCTGCGGGCTGTTCGCGGCATCGTTGCAGACAACAGTTCAACCACAACAACTGCTCCCGGCCATCGCTGCCCTGTTGAGAAACTTTATGGTGAGAATGCTGCTCAAACCAGGCTGCTTCGCCGGTACCGTGACGACGTGCTTGCTGCATCGGCGCAGGGCAGGATGCTCATAGATTTCTATTACCGCGCAAG
This sequence comes from uncultured Thermodesulfobacteriota bacterium, assembly GCA_964400575.1. Taxonomy (GTDB): domain Bacteria; phylum Desulfobacterota; class WTBG01; order CAIYCZ01; family CAIRTM01; genus CAIWCT01. The sequence continues at coordinate 5,317 of CAYNVA010000208.1, forward strand.
TCCGCTGGTTAACCGGTATCTTACCTGCAAAGCGTTTAGAGCGGCTTTGGCGTCTGCATGCGATACCATAATTGCAGCATTGGCAAAGCCCGGCTTCTGCTTTGAGAAACCCGCTGCGCTCAGCAAAAAACCCTAAACTGATAACTGCCTGCGCAGATGGACTGAAAACGGTTTTGCATGAGATAGTGCCTATGCTTTCAGTTGCACCTGTTGAAAAATGCTTGCGTTTTTAGCTAAAGCAAGGCGGCGCTAACAGTTTTTTGAAAATATCTGCAATTGTCTGAAAAAACTTTACTTTTTCTTTGCTCATATTTTGAGCAAAGAGAATAAAGGCTATATGTTTAGGCCTTCCTGTCATCATTCCAGCCGTGTTTTCCACAGGTTCTCGACATTTTTTGTGGATTGCCCTGCGCCGGGCATATCTTGTGATAGTGCTCGTGCAGTTTAATATATATAGTGCCGGTGCTCATTTTATAGATGGTGAATAAAAATATCTTGACAGTTGGCCGCTTATAATATATTATATCTATAGATTTATAGATTGATTGAATTTTTACGCACAGGTTAAAATGAAGATTGCCGAGTCGCTGACGGATCTTGTAGGACGCACACCCATGGTGTGGCTTCGTCGTTTGACAGAGGCCCGCGTGGCGTCTAAGCTTGAGGCATTCAATCCCGGTCGTAGCGGCATGGGTCCGATTACTGCTCTCGGCAGTGAGCCTGGTGCTTTGTGTACGTCACCGGTTTGCCGGGCTTTTTTATTGACAATTTTCTCAATCAATCCTAAGCTTCAGTAGATTAATAGATTTGAAGGATTACCATGAAACTTTCCACAAAAGGACGCTACGGAGCGCGGGCAATGCTGGACATTGCCGTGCATAAAGACAAGGGCCCCTGCGTGATGAAGGACATATCGGCGCGGCAGGATATATCGCCGAAATATCTCGATCATATCCTGTCTGCTCTGCGCAGGGCGCGCCTCATCAAAAATATTCGCGGCAAGGGGGGCGGCTATATTCTGGCACGGCCAGCCGCAGCCATAACCCTTAAAGATATTATAGAAGCGGTGGAAGGCTCTCTTGCCCCGGTTGAATGCGTTGACAATGCTGCCCTGTGCGACCGCAGCGCGGAATGTCCTACCATAGAGGTGTGGCGAAAAGTGCGCGATGCAGTGGAGGGTGTGCTTGTTGCCAGTACGCTTGAAAGCCTGGTGGAGTTGCAGAAGAAAAAAGAGCCATCGGCGCTGCAGTATGTAATTTAGAAGAGGTGGAATTCAGAATTCAGTAGTCAGTAGTCAGAATTCAGAAGCCAGAAGCCAGAAGGCGGAAGTCAGAGGTCGGAGGGCAAAATTGTTTATTGTTAATGGTTGATCGTTTATCGTTTTAAACAACCAACGAACAACGACCAACGATTAACGATTCGGAGGTCGGAAGTCAGGTGCCAGAAGTCAGGAGTCAGAAGCCAGGAGCCAGGAGCCAGAAGCCAGAAGCCAGAAGCTAGAAGCCAGAAGCCAGAAGAAATACATATAGGATTCGAGAACTTTACTTGTTTTTTTACAATCAGATAGGAAATGGTTTAGTTGTTTTTTTGCTTCTGAATTCTGAATTCTGAATTCTGGATTCTATTTTAACAGTACCCACATAACCATGTTCGCGGCTAAAGCCGCTCCTGAAGCAACTATTACGATACAGGGAGGATGGAAAGTATGTCCCGTATATATATAGACAATGCGCAGTCAATCGGCAATACGCCCCTTGTCCGGCTGAACCGGATTGCCCAGGGTGTGAAGGCTGCAGCCGTGCTCGGCAAGGTTGAAGGCCGCAACCCGGCATATTCGGTGAAATGCCGTATCGGCGCATCCATGATCTGGGATGCCGAGCAGAAAGGCCTGCTGAAACCCGGCGTTGAGATCATTGAGCCAACCAGCGGCAACACGGGTATTGCGCTGGCGTATGTGGCCGCTGCCCGGGGCTATAAGCTCTCGCTGACGATGCCGGAAACCATGAGCATCGAGCGCCGCCGCGTGCTTGCAGCCTTCGGCGCCACTATCGTTTTGACGCCGGGCTCCGAGGGCATGGCCGGCGCGATACGGCGTGCCGAGGAGATTGCAGCGTCCAATCCGCAGAAATACTTTCTGCCCCAGCAGTTCAAGAATCCGGCCAATCCCGGGATTCATGAAAAAACAACAGGGCCTGAAATCTGGGATGACACGGACGGGGCCGTCGATGTGCTTGTTGCCGGCGTGGGCACCGGCGGCACTATTACGGGCATATCCCGCTATCTCAAGAACACGAGGGGCAGGAAGGTCGTGTCGGTGGCTGTCGAGCCGGCAGAGAGCCCCGTCATCACGCAGAAGCTTGCCGGCAAGCCGCTCAGGCCAGCGCCGCACAAGATTCAGGGCATCGGCGCGGGCTTTATTCCCGACATACTTGATCTCTCCCTCATCGACCGCGTCGAGCAGGTTGCAAGCGCCGAGGCATTTGAATACTCGCGCAGGCTTGCAAAAGAGGAAGGCATGCTGAGCGGCATATCATGCGGCGCGGCAGTGGCTGCGGCCCTGCGTTTGGCGCGGCTGGATGAGTTCGCGGGAAAAACATTCGTCGTCATCCTGCCAGATGCCGGCGAGCGCTATCTTTCAACGGCTTTATTTGAGGGCATCGGCGCTTAAGGGCATGTACAGGTGTGGCGGGTTCGCCCGCCGCGGACTTAAGCTGAAGGCTTGTGGCAGCCGCACACAGCAGCTGACAACGAGCAACAGATAATTCACAGAAAGTGGAGAGCTCTATGTCAAAGACAATTCAGGAGATAAACGAGAAGATCAAAAAGGGCTCAGCCGTTGTGGTGACGGCCGAGGAAATAATCGACATCGTGCATAAGAAAGGTGCTAAAAAGGCGGCCGTTGAAGTCGATGTTGTGACAACGGGCACCTTCGGCCCCATGTGCTCATCGGGCGCATATTTCAATGTGGGCCATACCAAGCCGCGTATCAAGATCGGGGGCGGCACCTGTACGCTCAATGACGTGCCCTGCTATACGGGCTTTGCAGCCGTTGACATTGTGCTCGGGGCAACTGCCATCCCCGATTATGATCCGCGCAATTCGGTCCAACCCGGCTCGTTCAAATACGGCGGCGCCCATGTGATCGAGGAGCTTGTGGCAGGCAAGGCGGTGAAGCTTTCGGCAACGGCCTATGGCACTGACTGCTATCCGCGCAAGGCCGTCGAGACGATGGTCTACCTTGCCGATATGAACGAGGCCGTGCTGTTCAACCCGCGCAATTGCTACCAGAACTATAATGTGGCGGTTAACTGCTCGGACAAGGTGATCTATACCTACATGGGACGCCTGCTGCCGCGCATCGGGAACGCCAACTACTGCAGCGCGGGCCAGCTTTCGCCCCTGCTGAACGATCCGCTGTACAAGACCATCGGCATCGGCACGCGCATATTTCTTGGCGGCGGCCAGGGCTATGTTTCCTGGCAGGGCACGCAGCACAACCCCAATGTCAAGCGCAGCGACAACGGCGTGCCGCGCATGGGCTCGGGAACGCTTGCCGTTATGGGCGATCTCAAGCAGATGAGCCCCGAGTGGCTGCGCGGCGCGAGCATGACGGGCTACGGCGTCACGCTCACCGTGGGCATCGGCGTGCCCATACCGGTCTTGAACGAGGAAATCGCGCAGTACACTGCCGTGCGCGACGAGGAGATTTTCGCGCAGGTCATCGACTACAGCAAAAACTACCCCGAGGTGATCCCGGGCAGTGTTGCCGAAGTGAACTATGCCCAGCTCAAGAGCGGCACCATCAAGCTGGAGGGCAGGCAGGTTCCAACGGGCGGTCTGTCAAGCTATGTGTGCGCTCAAAAAATAGCGGCAACGCTCAAGCAGTGGATTGTGGACAGGAAGTTTTACCTGAGCGAGCCCGCGGCGCTGTTGCCCTCTGTTGACTCGGGAATCAGCGTCAAGCTCATGGCTGACCGTCCCGTTAAAAAATAATCACGATTTTATCGGAGGAATCCGTTATGCCGAAAAAAAGAGTTGTTCTGACATTTCCGCCCACGCTGGTGAGCCAGCCTGTTACCTATCATCTGGTGAAGGATTATGACCTGATGGTCAATATCCTGCGCGGCGTTGTGACCCCGAATGAAGAAAGCGGCCTGGTGGTGGAGCTGTCGGGGGCCAGGCATGCCCTTGAAGGCGGCATGAAGTACCTGTCCGAAACCGGCATCCACGTGCAGCCCCTGGGGCAGGACATCAAGTGGCATGAAGACAAGTGCACGCACTGCACGGCCTGTATTTCAGCATGCCCAACGCATGCTCTGTCAGTGGACCGCCAGAGCATGGAGGTGTCCTTTGAGAAGGAGAAATGCATCGCCTGCGAGGTGTGCATTCAGGTGTGCCCCTACCGGGCCGTTGAGATTCAGTTTTGAGCAGCAAGAGTATTCCGTAGGGGCGGGGTTTACCCCCGCCCATTGCAAGGCCGCTGAGATAGAGTTTTATAGAGCAATTGTAAAGCAGTTGCAGGGTGCGCTGTGCGCACCGCATTATAATGGTGCGCACAGCGCACCCTGCATGTCCACAGTGGAGCACTGAACCTCATGCCCAACCAGCAGCTGATTGAGAAAATTGAGGCTCTGAAGGCCGACCGCAACGCCATCATCCTTGCCCATAACTACCAGCGCGACGAGGTGCAGGACCTTGCCGATTACACCGGCGACTCTCTGGGATTGAGCATCCGGGCCGCACACACAGATGCCGATGTCATTGTATTCTGCGGCGTGCACTTTATGGCCGAGACAGCCTCTATTCTCTGCCCCGAAAAGACCGTGCTCATGCCCGACCCTGATGCGGGCTGTCCCATGGCCGATATGATAAC
>CAYNVA010000209.1:0-7599 GCA_964400575.1 uncultured Thermodesulfobacteriota bacterium
GATTTTTCGCCACTTACTATTTTTATTATGATTACGGCATTTGCATCATATGAGACGGCCCGGGAATCCATGCATGAAGACGCCTATGACTATATAACCAAGCCGTTTTATGTCGAGAACATAAAACGCAAAATTGAAGCGGCCCTTGAAAAACGCTCGCAGGCAATAGACCCAAGGCTTTCAGGCGAAAATGCTTCCGGAAAACCACAGAGCCAAGCCTGCGGCATGATCGGCCAGAGCCCGTCGATGAAAAAGGTGCTTGACCTGATCGGCCGGGCGGCTTCAGTCAAGAGCAATGTGCTCATCACCGGCGAGAGCGGCACGGGCAAGGAACTGGTAGCGCGGGCGATTTACAGCAGGAGCAATCGTTCCGAACTGCCGTTTATCGTCATCAATTGCGGCGGCATCCCCGAGACCCTCCTTGAAAGCGAACTGTTCGGCTATAAAAAAGGGGCTTTTACCGGCGCCATTAAGGACAAAATGGGCTTTCTCGAGGCTTCGCACGGCGGAACGCTTTTTCTCGATGAGGTGGGCGAACTGCCGCTTTCGCTGCAGGTGAAACTGTTGCGCATGGTGCAGGAGAAGACCTTTACGCCCGTGGGCGGCACGGACGAGATCAAGGTTGACGTGCGGATAATTTCGGCTACAAATAAAAATCTGGCCATGAAGGTTGCAGACGGGTCGTTTCGCGAAGACCTGTACTACCGGCTGAATGTCATCAATATAGCCCTGCCGCCTCTTCGCGAACGGCGGGAAGATATTCCCCTGCTGGCGCGGTATTTTCTTGAACGTTCCGCCCGCGAAACCGGGAAGAATGTGAGCGAAATATCTGATTTTGCCCTTGACTGCCTGATGCGGCATGATTTTCCCGGCAATATTCGCGAGCTTGAAAATATCATAGAGCGCGGCGTTGCCCTGTCAACAACCAGCATCATGCTTCCGGAAGGTCTCGGTGTGTCATCCGGCAACGGTGCCGGTGACAGCAGCCTGGCAACGGCTTCTGCGGTGGGCAATTTCAGCATTCCGTCGGCAGGCGTTCTGCTTGATAAGCTTGTTGAGCGATATGAAAAGGGCTATGTTGAAGAAGCCCTGAAACAATCCAAAGGGTCGATCAAGGGGGCAGCGCAGCTGCTGGGCATAACGCTGCGGTCGATGCGCTACAGGATTCAGAAGCTTGCACTTGATGAGAGCATCCTAAAAAAGGACTGATAGCATGCAAAGGCATGTGAGGTTGTTTTAAATGGGCTGAGAGCCTATGAAATTGTAACTACGCAGGTAGCGAGGGTTACATAAGCCCTGTTCGTTAATCGTTGATCGTTGTTCGTACAAAACCATAAACCATCAACGATGAACGATGAACGATCAACGACGAACGATAAACAATTTTGAACCCTGAGCGGTTGCATGAATGCACGTGAAGATACTCATAACCTGAAAGGCAAGCTCCAGTGGCTTATGTTTTTCAGGGTTCTGGTGGCAACTTTTTTTCTCGGCATAGCCACATTGGCGCAGCTCCGGCGAAGCGACTCCTATGTCACCACCCATCTTGTCTACCTCTATGCCCTGACTGGCAGCGCTTTTGTCCTGACATTCATATATGCCTTTATTCTTCCTTATGTCCGGCGGTTTGTTCTTTTTGCCTATATCCAGATAACGGCGGATGTTTTTTTCGTTACCGCCCTGCTTTTTATCACCGGCGGCATAAACAGCGTTTTTTCATTTCTCTACAGCATATCGATCATTTCGGCCAGTATCTGCCTTTTTATATCAGGAGGCCTGTTTGCCGCAACCGCTGCAAGCTGCCTGTATGCGGGGCTTCTCATCCTGCAGCAGTATAACATTATCACACCGCTTCATATCGGCGCTTTTACAGCTACGGGATATGATGATGTCCGTCTTGTGTATCCCATTGTCATTAATGTCGCGGCTTTTTACCTGGTAGCCGTTCTGAGCAGTTTTCTGACCGAGCAGGCGCGAAAATCAAGACAGCAGCTTCAGAAAAAACAGATAGCTCTTGATCAGCTTGAAGCTTTGAATGAAAAGATAATACAGCATATCCCCAGCGGTCTTTTAACGCTTGATCAGTTCAGGCGTATCATAACATTTAACCGTGCAGCCCAGGATATAACCGGCTGCACATTTGATGCTGCATATATGAAAGACGTGGAAGTTGTTTTCCCCGGCATATCCTCTGCCGGTGATTCTTATTTGTCACTTTCATCCAGGATGTTCTTTCCAACGGATTTTGAAATGAGCTTTATCCGCCAGGACGGTCGATCACTATTGCTTGGCTTTTCAGGATCAAGCATTAAAGACTCCGCAAACGATGAAATCGGCACTATCCTTACCTTCCAGGATCTTACCGATTTCAGAGACATGCAGGAGCATATAAAAAGAGTGGACCGGCTGGCAGCTGTGGGCAGGCTTGCAGCCGGCATAGCCCATGAAGTCAGAAACCCGCTTGCTTCAATCAGCGGATCCATTCAGGTGCTGCAAAAAAGCCTGCAGCTCAATGCCGCCGATGCACGTCTCATGGACATAATCATCAGGGAGAGCAAAAATCTCAGCAGCATGATTTCCGACTTCACCCAGTACGCACGCACTGAAGCCCAGGACAAAGAGCGCGTCGTATTAAAGACGATAGCTGATGAGGTTGTGGAACTTTTCAAGAACAGTGTTGAATGCAGGAATGTTTTTGCCATTCGTCAGCATATACCGGAGAATATCACCATTACGGCAAACCGGCAGCAAATAAAGCAGGTGCTGTGGAATCTTATTCTTAATGCCGCTCAGGCAATGATTGCAAAAAGCGGCACTCTTACCCTCACGGCTGCTGTGGTACGGCACGGATTCGAACCTGCTGCTGTAAAAAACTACAGCCCCGAGCTTGCAGCGGGAGGCCCTGGTATGTCATGGGTTGAAATTAAAATTGCCGATGAAGGATGCGGCATTAAAAAGTCGGAAATCGGCAGCATTTTCGACCCTTTTTTTACGACCAAAGATACCGGGATCGGCCTTGGTCTAGCCATTGTATATAAAATTATTCAGGAGCATAATGGCACAATAGCTGTGGAGAGCCAAGAGGGTTGCGGGGCAATATTCACGCTTGTTTTGCCAGACAATGCGCCTCCTGATTACAGGCAGCTAAACTGATGTCTGTCAAAGTGAAGTTTTTTTCTGGATCGGTTTGTTTGTGGGAAAACATTGTCGGCATAGATGTGTATGGATGTGTGTATGACGGGTCTTCGTGACAATGCATTTTTTTATATTTTCATTCTTTTTTTTCTGACACTGTTCTTTTTTTCTGACGTCATTTTTTCCGATGCTACATTTATTGCACGGGACATATACCTTTTTTATAATCCGCGACAGTTTTATGCCGCCGAGAGCATCAATTCGGGTATTCTTCCGCTCTGGAACCCTTATGTAGCCTGCGGTGTTCCTTTTCAAGCAAACCTGCAAAGCGCTCTTTTTTATCCTTTTAATGTTGTATATTATGTGCTGCCCTTTCAGAAGGGATTTAAATATTTCATAGTGCTCCACTATTTTCTGGGCGCTCTGTTTATGTTTCTGCTGATGCGAGGATGGGGCACAAGCAATAAAGGGTCGTTTCTTGCGGGAATTGTGTTTGCCTTCGGCGGGTCCCTGCTCTCAATAAATGACAATGTTGCGTTTCTTGCAGCCTGCGTGTGGCTTCCCTGTGTGCTGCTTTGTTTCCACCGCGCACTAGAGACAGGACGGATTTTTTACAGCATTTTGAGCGGTATTGCTATTGCGGCCCAAATTTTTGCCGGTGATGCGTCATTTTACCTGCTTTCATCCTTTATCGGGACTTTTCTTTATGCCCTTTACAGGGGCCTCATATACAGGGGCGCCCCGGCATGTTCGGGCGGCAAATTGTTCGGCTGTTTTATGCTGTCTTGGAGTGTCGGTCTTGGTCTTGCTGCAGTTCAGTTGATCCCTTTTGTGGAGTTTGCGACCTATTCACATCGATTCCCGGGCCTTGATTTTTCGCAGGCAACAAAATGGTCGTATCATCCCCTTGAAATGCTGCAGCTTATCATTCCGTATGTTTTCGGAACCACGGTTCCCGGGACGCGGTGGTTCGGGCAGCTCTGGCTTGATACTTCCTACGTGGGTATTTTCCCCCTTATTTTTGTCTTTGTTGCACTTGCATGGGGAAAAGAGAAGCTCATATATTATCTCGCGGTGCTGCTTGCCGTAAGCCTGCTGCTGAGTTTTGGGGCTTATACGCCGGTTTACCGCTTTCTGTACGAGGTTACTCCCGTTATTAAAATGGTGCAGTATCCTGTTAAGTTTTTATTTTTAGCGGGGTTTGCCCTTGCCGCTCTGGCGGGGAAGGGATTGGATCTGTTTTTTGATGCTGCCAGCGATCATAAAAAAGCGAACATACTGGCCGGTGTTCTGGGCGTAGGCATTATTGCCCTTGCGTTTCCTCTGGTGGGAGTTTTGTTCCAAGGTGATGGCATGTTTGCGAGGTTTTTGGAGGTCTATCCTGCAGCGGACTATTTTAAGCCCATAGCACAAAAACAGTTTTATGCAGTTTTAGCGGGATGTTCTCTGGCCTTAACGCTGTGTCTGCTTTTTGCGCTTGTATGCCTTGCGGCGCGTAAAAACAGATTATTAAGGACGCCTCTTGTTGCCGTTATTTTTTTTGTTGTTTTGTTCGACCTGAAGTTGGCAAAGCCAGATGATCCGCTTATACGCGAAACGGCCATTTCTCAGCACAATGAAACGGCGGCTGTATTGCATAATGACCGGTCGCTGTACCGCATATATTCTCTTGCCCGTTTTCAAGTAAAAGGTTTTGGTCATGTTTACGACATCCCCTTTGAGCGTTTTTACAAGGTTCTCAAGAATACGCTTCGCGCGAATTTGAATATTTATGAGCATATCGCTTCTGTTGAGGAGTATTCCGAAATTCTTAACAGATCATTTTATGATCTGTTTTCCCCTCTGGAATCGTATTTTTCTGGAAATGGCAAGGACCTGCAGTTGCGCGGCTATTGCAGCATGCTGTTTAATATGCTGAATGTAAAATATATTATAAGCCCGCTCCCCCTGACTGATTTCAGCTTCAAGCTCATCTCTGCTCATCCAGCATATATTTACGAAAACGAGACTGTTATGCCACGTGCTTTTTTCCCGCAGCGGATTGAGCGTTTTGCCCGCGATGAGGATTTGCTTGCGAGAATAAAAATGCCCGGGTTTGACCCCCGAGAGACTGCCTGCATAATATCTGGGGGGCGAGAGGGAAAAGATGCGCGGATCCCGGAAAACGATGCTGCCAGACTTGCCTGGAATATTGAATGGACCGGGTATTCTCCTCAGCGATGCAGCCTGAAGACAAAGACAAACAAGCCGGGGCTTCTGGTTGTTTCCGATACTTATTATCCCGGCTGGAAAGCGTTTGTTGATGGCAGGGAATCCCCGCTGGTGAAGGTTAATCACTTCATGCGCGGTGTTGTGGTGGGGCAGGGGGATCATGAGGTGCTGTTTGTGTTTCAGCCCGCAATTTTCATTCTGGGATTATGCATATCGGCTATCATGCTTTGCATCGTTGTGTTTGCTTTGATTCGATGCCGGACAACAAAAAGCATATAAGAGGTTTAACATGTTGGCGCAGCTTGTCATTGCCTGTTTTAATGAAGGATACAGATTGCCTGACCGGAATTTTATCGACTGGATGCAGGTGCATCATGACACCCGCTTTTTTTTGTTGATGACGGCAGCATGGATACCACGGGTGAGCCTTCTCGTGCCCGTGCGGTTCGAGAGCTGCCGGTGGTGAAATAGCGCGATATCAGCTCATCGAAAGTGAAGCCGGGCGATTTTTTATTTTTTTTTAAACGTATGAATATAAGGCTGCGTTACGGTAAATATCGGGGTGAGCAGTCTGGGGATGCGCAATGAAAATGCAGGAATGTTTTTTTAAAGGACTTTCCGGTATACTTTGTCGATGGCGGGGCTGGCCTGCAGCGTTGCTGCTGGCCGGGATATTCTGGATTCTTGCTGTTACCGCGGTAAAAGAAAAATCGAACACTTTTGATGAGATAGCTCATCTGACTGCAGGGTACAGCTATTGGATAACCAATACCTACGGCCTTCATCCTCAAAACGGAAACCTTCCACAGCGGTTTGGCGCCTTGCCTTTGCTGGGTTCGGCATGCCGTTTTGTACCCTTTAATGACGCCGCATTCATCCGTAGCGATGTTTGGGACGTCGGTAGGAGGTTTTTCTTTGAGTTGGGAAACCCCATAGACGATCTTCTGTTCCGGTCGCGTGCGGGCATGGCAATGACAGGTGTGGCAATTGTGCTGCTTGTTTTTTGCTGGTCTCGTGCGCTGTGGGGGGTGCGTGGCGCACTGGTGAGCGCTGTGCTGACGGCATTTTGCCCCACGCTGCTTGCAAATGCGCCTCTTGTCACATCAGATGCCATGGCGGCGCTTTTTTTTCTTTTATCAGTGGCGCTTGTATGGCGGATGCTGCACAGGCTCACTTTTGCAACCGTTCTTGCTGCCTCAATATGCGTCGGATGTCTGGCTCTTTCAAAAATGTCGGCACCCTTGATCGTTCCGGTTATAGCGGTCCTGTGCGGCGTGCGAATCCTGCTGGGCCGGCCGCTCGATAGTACATTCTTTAAAAAAAAATACCGTATCTACAGCCGCCTGCGTCAGTGCAGCCTGCTGGCCTGTTCATTGCTTGCCGTATGTCTGGTGGCATGGCTTATGATATGGGCCGCCTTTGGTTTTACATTTAAAGGGGCTCAACCACAGGAGGCCTGGATTGCGATTGCCGAGCGGCAGGGTCTGGGGCCGGGGCTCGCTGTATGGGCCCATGAGCAGCGGGCTTTGCCCGACGATTATCTCTATGGCTTTGCCTACGTCATGGTCATGGCACAACGCCGTGCGGCGTTTTTAAATGGAAGTTACAGCAGCCAGGGGTGGCCATATTTTTTCCCCTATACCTTTCTGGTTAAGACGCCGCTGCCGATATTTTTAATGCTAGCAATTGCCTTCGGCACTGCAATCGCACGTGTGCGATGTATAAAGCTCCGGCGCTTCGCCGGTTTCAAACGTTGTGCATACAAAATAATGCCGCTTATTGTCTTTATGCTGTGCTATGGCGGAGCAGCCCTTACAAGCAGTCTCAATATCGGGCATCGCCATCTGCTGCCGCTGTTTCCGGTTTTGTATATTCTGGCAGGGGTGGCCGGCTGGTGGTCACGCAGTGGAAAAAGGGCATTAAGATGGGGAATCCCTGTCATAGTCAGCCTTCTTATTGCAGAAATACTTATCGCATGGCCCAACTATATTGCATACTTCAACGTGGTGGCAGGAGGGCCTCGTCAAGCCTACAAGCATCTTGTAGACAGCTCTCTTGACTGGGGGCAGGATCTTTACGGTTTAAAGAAATGGCTTGTCGACACCGGGCTTGATCAGCCGGGTGCTCCAGCCGTATATGTGTCGTATTTCGGTACGGCAAGTATAAAATATGCCGGCATCGCGGCAAGACTGCTGCCCGGTTTTTTTGATCAGGACGACCAAGCAGATCCTTTGCCTCTGCTTGGCCCTGGCG
>CAYNVA010000210.1:0-9690 GCA_964400575.1 uncultured Thermodesulfobacteriota bacterium
ACGTTCCCTTACGGTGAATGCCGGGAGCTCGGCCGAGCTGAATATTGCCCTTGATAACAGCAGTTTAACCGGGAGCTGCTTTCTGAAGAAATCTCTTGGCGAAGACAGCCCGCAGGTGGAGCTGCTGCAGAGGTTCCGGGATGTGGTGCTTATGAAAAGCGCGCAGGGCAAACAGTATGTGAGGCTGTATTACCGGTATTCGCCCGAGATACTGGCGATGATGCAGAAAGACGTGGGGCTGGCGGGCGATATTGGCCGGTGCGCCGGGAGCCTGATGCCGCTGGTTGAGCAGATGCTGCAGGCAGGAGAAGTCATGCCGGACGAGCAGCAGAGAAGCCAGCTGACGGCATGCCTTGAGAAAATACGGGCCCGTGCACAACCCGGGCTCAGGGCGGAAACAGAGCGCGTGCTGAAGATTCTTGACAGGAACCAGCCACTCAACAGCCTGCTGCGCTGACCGGTGGCTAGAGCATTTTACAAAATAGCGCAGCCCCTGTTTCCGTGCTGTGTCCCTCTAGTAATCGGGGTATTGCGTTTTCGGTTATGGCGGGCACAGAGCGCACACCGAGCGGAACGCCTCGGTTGAAAGATAGCGGTCGCCGCGGTCGGCAAACAGCACTACCACGGTGGAGCCCCGCGGCATGTCCTTTGCCACCTCCATGCCGCCCCACATGGCTGCGCCGCTGCTCAGCCCGCAGAAAAGCCCTTCCCGCAGCGCCAGATCACGGAAGTTTTCAAATGAGTCATCATCATTGCACACAATTTTTTTGTCAAGCAGGCTTGGGTCGTAAATGGCAGGCACGATTGACTCCTGCATGTTCTTCAGGCCCTGTATCCGGTGATTGAGCACCGGCTCGATGCCGATGACTTTCGTGCGCGGATGTTTTTCACGGAAATACCGCGAGCAGCCCATGAGCGTGCCAGTGGTGCCCATGCCGGCAACGAAGACATCAGCCTCGCCTTTGGTGTCGCGCACGATTTCAGGGGCCGTGGTTTCGTAGTGCGACAGCCAGTTTGCGGGGTTTGCAAACTGGTTGGGCATATAATAGGTGTCGCCGAATTTTTCCATAATATGATGGGCGCGCATGATGGCGCCGTCGGTCTTGTCGCACCCGGGGGTGAGCTCGAGCTCTGCTCCGAGGGCCGTAAGTATCGAGCGCCGCTCTTCGCTCACGCAGGCGGGCATGGTGAGCTTGATGCGAAAGCCCATGGCTGTGGCTATCATGGCCATGCCGATGCCGGTATTGCCCGAAGTTGGTTCAAGTATCGTTTTGTCGTGGGTGAGCTCCCCGGATGCAATGGCCTGCTTGAGCATATAGTATGCGGGCCGGTCCTTCACAGAGCCGCCGGGATTTGACCCTTCAAGCTTTGCCAGTATGCGTACACCGGTTTTGTCCGGATTCCAAATCCGCCTGAGTTCAACAAGGGGTGTGTTGCCGATTGCATCAAGAACACTCATTTTCCTAACCTCCCAAAAGCTTTAGATTGACTTACGCAGGCTGTTAAATTATCTTTAAACAGCCAATCTGTAAAGAAAATTCCATGGACCACGAGCAGGAGGCGCGGCAGCGCCAGATTGAAATTTGCCGGGCCATAACGCCGGAGGAGAAGTACCGGCAGATCATGGAGCTGCGGGCATTCGCCCGGGAGGTGAAGCGAGCCGGGGTGAAAAGCATGCACTCCTACTGGACAGATGAGCAGGTTGAAGCCGAAGTGAGAGAGATATTTCTGTATGCGCGATCATGAGAGTTGCCTTTTGTAAATCGTTTATCAGCAAGCCCTGCTAAGGCCCCTGTCAATACGCATGAAAAAACAGCAGACACTGCATAAACCCGAAATCATGTCACCCGCAGGCGACTGGATCAGCCTGCGCGCCGCTCTTGATGCAGGCTGCGACGCCGTCTATTTCGGCGTTCAGGGTTTCAATATGAGGGCCAGAGCAGACAATTTCTCCGCAGCCTCTCTTGGCAGGATTGCCCGGCTGTGCCATGCGTCTAATGCGCGTGCCTATCTTGCCCTCAATACGATTGTGTATGAAGGCGAGCTTGGAAAAGTGAGCGCGCTTCTTGCGCGGGCCAGAGCGGCACAGATCGATGCTGTCATCTGCTGGGACTTTGCCGTGATCGGGCAGGCCCGTAGCCTTGGGCTGCCGGTTTTTGCCTCAACGCAGATGTCGGTTTCAAACAGCGCCGCTCTGCTCCAGATGTACCGGCATTTCGGCATAAAGCGGTTTGTGCTTGCCCGCGAGTGCTCACTGGCTGATATAAAGAAGATCAGGCAGAGCCTGTTTAAAACACTCGGCGCGCAGGCTCGCGAGATCGAGATCGAAGTGTTTGCTCACGGCGCCATGTGCGTGTCGGTGAGCGGCCGCTGTTTTTTGTCGCAGTTTGAGCACGGCAAGTCAGCCAATCGCGGCGAATGCCTTCAGACCTGCAGGCGGGAATTCATCGTGCACGATGTGCTGCGGGGCCACGAGCTTGCACTTGGCAATAATTATATTTTGAGCCCCAAAGACCTGTGCACGCTTCCCTTTATTGAAAAGCTCATTGGTGCCGGAGTTGCATGCCTCAAGATAGAAGGCCGTAATCGAAGCCCTGAATATGTGGCCACCGTTACCGCTGCGTACCGCAGGGCGGTTGATTTTTATTTTGATTACAGGGCTGCCCGCGATTGCAAGCCCGGCTTCGACGATTTAAAAAAAGAGCTGCAGGAGAAACTTGCCAGGGTATATAACCGCGGCTTTTCAGCCGGGTTTTATCTCGGTAAGCCCATTGATCAGTGGCACGACATTGAAGGCAGCACTGCAACCACGCGCAAAGAGTATGCAGGTGTGGTAAGCAATTTTTACAAAAAACACAGCGCTGCCGAGATTCGGGTTGAGAGCAACGAGTTTGCGCCGGGAGATGAGATTATGTTTCAAGGCGCAACCACGGGCGTATTTTCTCAACAGGTTAAGACAATTGAAATAAACCGCATGCGGGTTGACCGGGCATGCAAGGGCGCTTTGGTTGCGGTGAAAGCTGACCGCCATGTGCGGCGGGGCGATAAAGTCTATGTGATTAAATATGTAGCAAAAAAGTCTCCTGGCTAAAATCTGCGGGGCATAAAAATTAGGGTTCAGGGGTCAGGGTTCAAGATCGTAGGGGTCCGCCGCGGCTGACAAGATAGAAACGATTTAAAATTTTCAATGTAGGGGCGGGCTTTATGCCAGCCCTCGGGAGGGGATAAATCCCTCCCCTACGGTTAGAAAATATTTAATACAAGATTCCGGATTGAATCCGCCGCGGCGGACTGGCTTCTTTTTTCAATGAAGATAATATTACATCACTGAGACTTTGTGGTAAATCGCATTGCTTCAAATCGGATGCAGGTGCATAAGACTCTATGATAAGCGTTGAAAATCTTTCAAAAGGCTTCGGCGGGCAGGCCCTGTTTGAAGGGGCAAGCTTCAAGCTGGGAGAGCGCGAGCGCGTGGGCCTTGTAGGGCGCAACGGTCACGGCAAGACCACGCTATTCCGCATCATCACGGGCCATGAGCATGCCGATGAGGGGGAGGTCATCATCCCCCGCGGCTACCGCATCGGCTATGTGCGGCAGCAGCTGGATTTTACCCAGAGCACGGTATTGCGCGAAGGGTGCAGTGGGCTGCCCGACGGCGAGCAGCACAACCACTGGAAGGTTGAGAAGATTCTCGCGGGGCTCGGTTTTTCCGGTCGCGATATGCAGCGGGCGCCTGCGGAATTTTCAGGCGGCTATCAGGTGCGGCTGAACCTTACCAAGGTGCTGGTGAGCGAGCCTGACCTGCTGCTGCTCGACGAGCCGACAAACTATCTGGACATAACCTCGATTCGGTGGATAGAAGGCTTTCTGCTGTCGTGGCCCCATGAGCTGATGCTCATCACCCATGACCGCGGATTCATGGACAAAATCGTGACGCATGTAGTGGGCATCCACCGCCGCCGCGTGCGCAAGATTCCCGGCAATACGGAAGCCTACTATTCGCAGCTTGCCCAGGAAGAGGAAGTGTATGAAAAGACGCGCATCAACGACGAGCGGCGTAAAAAGGAGATAGAGCTTTTTATAAGCCGCTTTCGCGCCAAAGCACGCCTTGCCGGCATGGTTCAGTCGCGCGTCAAAAGCCTGGCGAAAATGGATAAGCGCGACCGGCTGGAAGAGATTAAGGACCTTGATTTTTCTTTTCGCGAAAAACCCTTCAGCAGCAAGTACATGATGACGGTGCGCGACATTGCCTTCGGCTATACGCCAGAGCAAACACTTATCCGGGATTTCACCATCAGCATTGCCGCGGGCGACCGGATATGCGTGGTCGGGAGAAACGGCAAGGGCAAAACAACGCTGCTGAAACTGCTTGCCGGGGCGCTCAAGCCGCAAGCGGGCGTGATCACCGGTAACCCCAATGTGATGCCGGGCTTTTTTGAGCAGACAAATATTAAGACCCTTGTCGATTCGCGTACGGTGGAGCAGGAAATTCTCTACTCTGCCCCCGATGTTGACAGCCAGATGGCGCGCAACCTCTGCGGCGCCATGATGTTTGAGGGCGATGCCGCTCTCAAAAAAATCAGCGTCCTGTCAGGAGGTGAGCGAAGCCGCGTACTGCTTGCAAAGATTCTGGCTACGCCCGTGAACATCCTGCTTCTGGATGAGCCGACCAACCATCTTGATATGGAATCATGCGACGCGCTGGTTGCTGCGCTCGACAGCTTTGCGGGCGCCATTGTGATGGTGACGCATAACGAGATGTTTCTGCACGCACTTGCCCAGCGGCTCATCGTTTTTCAAAGCGATACGCCACAGGTGTTTGAAGGAACCTATCAGTGGTTTCTTGAAAAGGGAGGCTGGGGCGATGATGAAAATATCCCGCGCAGGCTTGAGCAGGATACAGGCGCGGGTCAGGTTCAGGCCGAAAAGCTTAACAGGAAAGAGCTGCGGCGCGTCCGCTCCGAG
The DNA here is from genome assembly GCA_964400575.1 of uncultured Thermodesulfobacteriota bacterium. Lineage (GTDB taxonomy): Bacteria > Desulfobacterota > WTBG01 > CAIYCZ01 > CAIRTM01 > CAIWCT01. The sequence goes on from CAYNVA010000210.1 coordinate 4,966, forward strand.
TTTTTTATCGAGCGGTCGCGCGTGCTGCGTCCGCTGGAGGAGCGGATGGCTGATATTGAATCGGACATCGAAGTCCGCGAGGCCGAGCTGAATCGTTTGTACGGCGCCATGCAGGATGCATCCCAGGCGCAGGACGGAGCACGCATTGCCGACATATCACAGGCCCTGCATCCCTGCCGCCTCGCGATAGATGATTTATATGAGGCGCTTGATCGTCTCACCGTTGAGCTTGAATCGCAGCAGGCTGTGTTTGAGATTCGCCTGGCCGGGATCGAGCAGCTTGAGGCGGCGCAGGACTGATCCGGCTTTCCAAAAAAAATAGCGGCCCGCTGTGGAGCACACGCAGCGGGCCGAACTGTTTTTGAACTCCAGGCTGTCTATCACCGGCGTTTGTTCATCCGGCTGGATTGCAGGGCCGGCAGTGTTTCCCGTGTCCAGGCAGTATCGGGCTGCCTGTCGGAGCCCGACTGCGCCCGTGCTGCAGAAGAGCCCTGGATTATGGTGATTAATTCATCGATTATTTGATTGAGCTTATGGGCCTGATTGGAGAGCTCCTGGCTCGCCGATGCCGACTCCTGGGAATGCGCCGCATTGCCCTGCGTAACTTTTTGCATCTGTGAGATGGCTGTGCTGATCTGGCTGATGCCCTCGGCCTGCTCCCTGCTTGCCCCGGACACTTCGCTGTTGAGCTGCTTGACTTTCTGAATGCTCTCGACAATGTCGGCAAGAATTGCAGAGCTTTCCTCCAGCGCCGCAACGCCTGAGTCGGCATACTGCTGGGCTTCTTCGATAAGTTCGGCAGTGTTTCGGGCAGCCTCGGCAGAGCGCCCGGCAAGGTTGCGCACTTCTTCCGCCACCACGGCAAAGCTTCTGCCGGCTTCACCGGCGCGCGCCGCTTCAACAGCCGCGTTGAGGGCCAGCAAATTTGTCTGAAAGGCTATCTCGTTGATGGTCCTGAGTATTTTTGCCGTCTGGCCTGATGAGGTTTTTATATTGCGCATCGACCCTGACATTCGTTCCATGGCCACAGAGCCCCTCTCTGCAGCTGCGAACGCGCTCTCGGCCATGGCGGTTGCCTGTGTGGCATTGGCTGCGTTCTGCCTGGTCATGGCGGTGAGCTCTTCGATGGATGCCGATGTTTCTTCAATAGATGAGGCCTGCTGGTTTGAACCCTGTGCAAGCGACTGGCTTGAGCAGGCCACCTGTTCGGCTCCTGACTCAACCTGAACTGATGCGCTGGAGAGGCCCTCGATAATGCGGCTTAAGTGATCGGTTATTTTTTTAGTAAATAAGAAAAGCATGATGCCGATGAGGATGATCGTTATGAAGGTGATCATGAAATTTAAGCCGCGTAATTTTCTGGCCGCAGCAAAAAGCTCATTTGTCGTTACCGTTACCACAACGATCCAGCCGGGGTCTTTTATCTCGTCGAATATTGCAATTGCATGCTCGCCCTCAAACACGTACTCTATGTTGCCGTTTTTCCTGCTGATGATATCCCTGCCGAAGTCCGTTGCGCCGAAGTTTTTCTGCATGACTTTGCTTGTATCGGGGTGGGCAATGGTCGTGCCGGCGGTATTGAGAATATAGGCATAGCCGGTCTTGCCGACCTTGATGGGCGCAATGAGCTGGCTGCTCAGGTACTCCACATTGATAACGCCTATAAGCGCCCCGATCGTTTCTGCTTTGTCCAGCGAAAAAACAGGGCTTGCGATGGCAAAGTATGGCTTGCCGCTTGTTTTTGATATCATAGCATCGGAAATTGCCTGTTTGCCTGCCAGTGCCTGCTTGAAAACAGAATATTCAGAAACATTTAATTTTCCGACAAGGGCATCCTTGGTAGTTGCTGCTACAAGTTCACCTTTTTTGTTGCAAAGGGCGATAACCTCATAATATGAGGCGTTTTTTTTGAAGGCCTCAAACTGTTCATTTACGATTAAGCGTGTTTCGCGACCGAGATCCGAGCCGCTTAAAGCCTCAGCAAAAATCTGCTCAGTGGCCCAGTTTTCCACTTCGATTTTTCTATTTTCAATCCAAAAACCTATGTTCTTGGTCGCCATGGCGCTCATCTGGGTCATCTGGTCCATGGCGCTTTCGTTCATCATGGTGCGGGTCTGCACATAGGACAAAATAGTCGAAATGCCCATGCCGAGTACGATGAGCGTCAGGGTCGGGATAAGAAAATTTTTTCTCAAAGTCCAGTTTATTAGTTTCACTGTTGCGAATCCCTCCATAAGTTTATAGTGGGGTGTTGTACTACATACGCGCACATTGATGCAGCAGAGGTTTTTTTTTAAAGTAACCCAGTATATTTTATCATCAGCATGTAATGAGATTGGATATATTTATTATGTATAATTACCATAAAAAATTTAAAAATATAATTTTATTATGGTTATGCATTATAGGCAAGCCAACTACTATATAGCGCTGTTTTAAAATGCAAACAACTTAATAAATAAAGATATGTTAATTTTTCGTATCATATTTTTGGATGCGGTTGAGTTGCGGGCATTCGGGATTTTTTCAACACTTTCGACATTTTCGTGTATTGATCACCCTTATTAGTGACAGACTTATTGATTCCCATGTTTTTTTTATCCCGCTACCAGGATCAATGGCTTCACAAAAAAAAATTCTGCATGTTGGTTACTTTTTGTCTTTTCAAGTGTTATAAACAATTAGTACATAAAACACCAACACAGGTTTTTATTAACTTTTTTTTTTGAGAAGGAGACTATGTATGAAAAAAAGTATGCTTTTATTTTGTGCCGTGATCGTTAGTTTTTCATTCCTCATAATCTCACCGGCTTTTGCCATCGGTGGAGCGCAGCCGCAAAAAAGGGGAATGATGGGCATGCACTGCATATCCAGATGGGAAATGATCAAGTTTATGAAAAATCTTGATATAACCGACGAGCAGAAAGATGCACTGAAGGCTTTAAAAGACGAGACGGACAATAACACGGAAGCTCTGGCAACACAGATAAAGGATTTGCAGGATCAAATGACCGACACATTGCTGGCTGCCGATATCGACAATGCCACGGTAGAGTCTCAAATTGATGCCATGCTGGTGCTGCAGCCCCAGATAGCGGACATCATTCTTCACGCCGAGCTGAAGGCCGTCCAGATACTGACGGCAGCTCAGCGCGCCCTGATTCTTGAGATGGTCAACAAATTGAGGGATTGCGCTGAAGCTCAACACGGATGGATGGGTATAAATAAGCCATCATATTTTTCATTGATCATGCCTGAAAAAGCTTTCTGACTTCTGCTGCTTCTTGATTGCACGACAGGGGATGCTGTACGCCGGCAGCCCCTGTCGTTTTTTTTTCTTCTGAAGGCTGCATCCATGGCCCTTTGATGCCGGGTTGTACTGCCGGAGACCGTTCATGAAACTGCAGCAGCAGTTATTCTCGACTCCCTTTTCAGTATTTCCAGATCCTCCACCGTAAACGCAGGAGATCGGCACGGCAGAAGTGTATTGTTGTGAAAAAGTGGCTCCCGGGCTATGGGGAAGGGCGAGCATGCAACGGCTTGTTCCCAGAAAGCCGTTCCCGGTATGGGCGAGTATTCGGTGAGATATGGCCGCAGGCCGTGATCCTGAACAAATGCGATGCTGTCGCGCACGCTTTGAGCTCTTTGCCCGGGCAGGCCCGCAAGGATGTACACACCCACCTCGCGGGCGGTATAGCCTGCGGTTTTAAGCACCTGCGCCGCACGGGTAAAGTCATCGCGCGAGGCCTTGCTGCCCGTAGCTTTCTGCAAGCCCGGATCAGCCGATTCAAGACCCAGCCGCACAGTCTTAACCCCTGCCCGCAGCATGAGATCAGCGATACGCCCCTTAATACCGCGCACATGAAGCCCGTTGGGCATGTGGAACCGAATCTGCAAACCGCGCCTGTGAACGGACTCAAGCAGCGGAACAATGTGCGTATCGGGATGTATGAGCAGGGCATCATCATAGAATGCAAAATCGGTTGTGCCATACCTGCAGTGCCAGTGTTCGATTTCATCGGCCACACTCAGCGGCTCGCGCTGCAGGAACCCGGGCCATAAAAGCCGTGATGCGCAGTAGGGGCACCGCAGCGGGCAGCCACGGGATGTCAGCAGCGGTATGACTTTTTTTGACGTGAGCAGCTCGCAGGCAGGGCAGGGGACAGAATCATCCGCAGCAGGCAGCAGCGGTTTTTGAATGATCGCTTCAAGCGTTTTTAAAACAGAGCTGTCGAAAGGCCCCTGCACAATATGGTCGGCGCCGGAACAGGCGGCTGCATGATCATGGCACAGCGTGGCATATATTCCGCCAAGCAGCACCGGCACGTCAGGGAAAACTTTTTTAATAATTTTTATGCAGTCCACTACCCCGGCATACCAGTAGGTCATCATGGACCCCACAAGCACGGCATCTGGCCGCGGCAGGCTTTCCAGCTCTTTCTGGAACACATCGGGATACATGCCATAGCGGCTGTAATTTTTGGGAATTTCAGAAAGGCATGCAGGCCTGGGTATGTTTTGTTTGAAAAAGCGTCCCTGGCCGGACTCGCGGTAGTGCAGCGCTGCAGCAGCGGCAAATTTCTGCATGCCGGGGTGATGTGAGTCGAGGCAGTCGAGCAGGTGCACGCCGCAGCCGCTTTTTTTCAGGAGCGACGCAATCGAGAGCAGCCCCACGGGCCTGATCCACAGGTCATAGGCAGCAAAGTCGTAAATCCAGGGGTTTAC
>CAYNVA010000211.1:0-3966 GCA_964400575.1 uncultured Thermodesulfobacteriota bacterium
GCCGTCGGCAAGAGTGAATGCCACCTGCTGCACCGAGTTTGCGCCTGCCTCCATCATGTGATAGCCGCTGATGCTCACGCTGTTATATTTGGGCATATGTTTGGAGCAGTAGCCGATAATATCGGATACGATGCGCATGGATGGTTCGGGCGGATAGATGTAGGTGTTGCGCGTCAGGTATTCTTTGAGAATGTCATTTTGAATTGTGCCCTCAAGCTTGTCCTGCGAAACTCCCTGCTCCTCTGCCGCCACGATATAGCCGGCAAGTATCGGCAGCACCGCACCGTTCATTGTCATGGAGACCGACATCTGGTCAAGGGGTATCTGGTCGAACAGTATCTTCATGTCCTCGACCGAGTCAACGGCAACGCCGGCCTTGCCCACATCGCCGGCCACGCGGGGGTGGTCGGAGTCATAGCCGCGGTGGGTGGCAAGGTCAAATGCCACCGACAGGCCCTTCTGGCCTGCCGCCAGGTTGCGGCGGTAGAAAGCGTTTGATTCGCGCGCCGTCGAAAACCCTGCATACTGGCGTATGGTCCAGGGCCGCTGGGTGTACATGGTGCCGCGCACGCCGCGCACAAAGGGCGCAAGGCCCGGCAGGGTGTTGACGCATTCAAGCCCTTCGAGATCTTCGGCGGTGTAGAGCGGCTTTACAACAATGCCTTCCGGCGTTGTCCAGTTCAGGGACTCAGGCGGTTTGTCCTTGAGCTCTTTTGCCGCAAGGTCTTTCCATTTTTGCAGGTCAGGATGTTCTGCCATGATGTACTCCATTTAAAATAATTAATATCGGAGGTGCCGCTCTTGCGTCCCCCTTTGAAAAAGGGGGATAGAGGGGGATTTTTAAAGCGTCTAAATCCCCCAACCCCCTTTGCTAAAGGGGGACTGGTGTTAGTCTCTCTGCGAAAGCTCCACAAGGATGCCGCTGGTGGCTTTGGGATGCAGAAAAGCGATCATGGCGCCTCCTGCGCCGCGGCGGGGCTTTTCATCGATGAGGGCAATACCCTTGGCCTTCAATTCGGCAAGCGCTTCCTCGATGTTCTCCACGCGGAATGCCACATGCTGAATGCCCTCGCCGCGCTTTTCAATATATTTGCCGATGGGTCCGTCGGGCGCGGTGGATTCGAGCAGCTCCACTTCGCTTTCTCCAACAGGGAAAAAAGCCGTGGTGACTTTCTGCTCCTGCACGGTCTCGGTACCGGTAAGCTGGAGGCCCAGCACATCGGTCCAGAAATTTTTACCTTCATCTATACTCTTAACGGCAATGCCCAGATGGTCGATTTTCAAGATTTTCATAGAGGTGCTCCTTTCACATGCGGTCTTTATATTCAACACTATATGTAATTATTGAAGCAAAGGAAGTATAAAATAAGTGGGATTTGCTGTCAATCCAGAACATTGCGCAGTCAGGTTTTTATTGATTTAATCTTGATAAATAGCAGGAAAAAAAGGACAATTAATAAACAACAGTTCCCCCGTGTGCCGCGCATAGGAGTATGCCACGCACATTTTCAGGAGTTTTATATGGCTTTTCTTCAAGGCAGATCAAAAACAACGCACATCCCGGCTTCCCCTTATGCCGCGGCCCTTTCGCGCCGCTCGTTCTTTAAGCTCTCCGGCGCTGCGCTTGCGGGTGCGGCAGTGCCGGGCTTTCTCAGCTCATGTGCGGTTAAGGATCCTCATGTGCTGTCCCGGCTGGGAAAGCCGGCCGGGGATGTGACCGTTGGTGTTGTTCGATCTCAGGATAGTGCAGCCGCTGTCAATCGCGCTATTGATCTTGCCGGCGGGCTTGATGACATACAGCCCGGCGACAGCGTTCTTATAAAACCGAACATGACAGCCTGCATACCTTCGGCAAACGGGCGCATTACGACGCATCCTGAGGTGGTGCGGGCCGTTATCAGGGCCGTGAAGGCAAAGACGGATGCCACAGCCATCACGGTCGCCGACGCAAGCGGCTTCAGCTATTCAACCATGGAGGCTGCTGTCAGCGGCGGCATATATGCTATCGCACAGGCCGAAGGGGTGCGGCTGGTGACATGGGAGAAAGGCGCGTATATGTATGTGATAAGCCCGGATTTCCAGCATATCAAGCGCGCGCTGGAAGTGCCTGCCGACCTGTACGGCTTTGACCATTTTATCAATGTTCCTATGCTGAAAGATCATTCCACCCAAAATGCGCAATTCACGTGCTGCCTCAAAAATCATGTCGGCGTCATCAGGCCGCGAAGCCGCATGCTCGATAATGTCGGCGGGCTGCACGCCGCTGACTGCGCTCAGAAAATAGCCGAGATGAATCTCGTGGTTCCCCGGCACACGATGAATATTGTTGACGCTCTGTCTGTCGTGCTGAAGGGCGGGCCTGCAGCCTCTGATATGATAATCCATGATGCGGGGCTGGTCCTGGCATCAAAGGACCGGGTTGCCTGCGATTCAGTGGCTGTGGCCGTTTTAAAATATTATGCCGAAGGGCAGGGGATCGATATGCCGTATGTCGGCACATCGGTATGGGAGCAGGCGCAGATCAAAAGGGCCCTTGAGCTGAATCTTGGCAGGCCAGCCGAGCAGATTCAGATACTGCATGACGGGGTGGATGATATCGCCGGAATACGTGAGCAGTGGGTATAGAGAAAATTCTTTTCAGGAGGCAATTCATAGAAGTACAGCGATGCCGGCTTGCAGCAGCACTGGTCTGCCTGGCCTTTAAATGCCCCAACAAACGGCGCTTTGACGTTTCACCGAATATTCCGCGACAGACGGCTTGCAAAGACCGAGGCTGGCAGGCGCCTGATCGTGCTGTACTACAAACATGCCGAAGAAGTATCAGGGATTCTTGAAGCGCGGGAGGAGCTGAACCGCGAGGCACAAGGGCTGCTGCTCAGCCTGGCGCCGAATATGTTTTTCGGGATGTATGGCGAAAGAGAGGTACGTATCGCGGAAACAGAGCATGAGCGCGTGGTCTATTTCCTGGAGCAGTTAAAAGATGCTGCATCACCTGCCCTGCAGGCCGATATCGATGAGCTGCTCATGCAGCTTGCCGACGGCAGCCTGCAGAGCGAGTTAAGATATAAAGTGCGATAATTATTGAAAAACAATAAAGCGATGTAAATGATATGTAAAACATCTAAGGGGAGGATATCATGAAAAGAGTATGTTTATTGAAAAACCTGTTGCCGCTGATTTTACTTATCTTTTTTGCAACTCCACTGAGCACATATGCTGCGTCCGGTATCTGGACAGATTATAAAAGCTCAGCATATGCCGGAGGCAATGGCTCGGCTGACAGCCCTTTCCAGATAGCAACTGCTGAACAGCTGGCATTTCTGGCGGACAGTGCAAATGCCGACGCAGCCTACTCAAGCGATAAATATTTTGTCCTTACCGCTGAGATCAACCTTGCCGCCCATTACTGGGTGCCTGTCGGAGTGTTTAAAGGCAGTTTTGATGGGCGCGGGAATAAGATTTTTAATTTGACTATTAACAGCAGCACATCCGATTACCAGGGCCTTTTTGGCCAGATTAACTCGGGCGCCCAGATTTCAAATCTCGGCCTTATCAACTGCGCAATTACGGGGCAGTCATGCATCGGTGCGCTCACAGGTTATGCCAGCACCGCAACGATTACCGGCTGCTATTCCACCGGAACGATAAACGGCTATAGCGCTAATGGCGGGCTTGTGGGCCAGGTAGACACCTTTCTGTCTATATCTTACTCCTGGTCCTCATGCTCAGTAACCGGCACGGGTACGGATGGCGCCAGACCCTGGACGGGCGGCCTTATCGGCCCGATATGGAGCGGAACTGCAACTATAACGAACTGTTATGCTGCGGGAGGGGTAACTGCATATCAAAACTCCGGTGGGCTTGTTGCCCTCAATTATACCGGTTCGGTGACGATTACCAACTGCTACAGTGCAGGAAATATTGTAACGCCGGCGACATACTGGAATAATGTGGGCGGCATCGTAG
>CAYNVA010000212.1:0-2652 GCA_964400575.1 uncultured Thermodesulfobacteriota bacterium
TGGACCGCCACCCGTCCGCACTGGCAGGGGTAGGGGGAGCGGGGTAGGGGGTTCAGGTTTCAGGGGTCGGGGTTCAGGGTTAATACATATGAATCAAGAGCACCTTCTCCCCTTGCGGGAGAAGGCCGGGATGAGGGGTGATATAAAAATATGCTCACCATTGGATGTTAAAGGGGTAAAGCTCGGCATTACAACGGGTGAAATTATCGAATTTATTCATGAATGCCGGAGAGATAAATAAAGATCACAGGTTTTTTTTCAAGCGTGAAGTGATGATATCCGGCCCGCTTCTTTTCTTGGTTTGTTTTTGTAGGCACGAGGTTCTCTCGCCCTGATCTTCACCCGACCCCTGACCTCCGACATCCGCCCACCAATTGATTAAAAAGAAACACTAATTAACGTCGGTTACGTTTTATTGAGCCAGGAAGCGAGATTGGATTTTATGCGCTGTAATCGCTGGTTGGATATTTCACCGATGGAGCCAAGCAGGATGTCGTCTGCTACTACGGCAAGTCGGCCTGTACGGATAAGGCTTTCGGTTTTAAGCCCGGATGTAGAAAAATCGGGCGATTGTGGGCTGATTATGTCGTCAAAGCCTTCGATACAGTGTCTGGTTTGAGAAGAAATCATGCAGATAAGCCAGTCGTCGAAGGCGCCCGGCAATTTCCCGAGAATTAATGCCGGACGAAGCTTTGCCGGAACCAGGTCGGTTTTGGGGAAAGCAAAGAGCGCTATCTTGCCTGGCCCATTCATGACATATCCTTAATGTCCTGGGCTGTATATTCAGGTGTTGTTTCGTTTTCCATGCCGAGCATGGCCTGCGACAGAGAAAAGGAAGACCAGTCTGCATCATCTTCGTTCTCTTCATTTCCAACAGGGAAGATCAAAAGCTCAACTTTTTTATGCTTCATGGAACGGGGCAGTTTTATTCCCTTTTCAATATCGTCGCTTTGGATGATTTTTCGCAAAAATTGCATGGTGATACCTCCTTAACAAAAACATACACCTATTATCACATGGTTTTAAATTGTAATTCAATATGAATTTTACAGAAGCTTGTACTGTGCAACTTAATAAAAAGAACCTCCGGAAAAGTCATTCCTGCGAAAGCATGAATCCATAAAACGTCCAAAACCGGACTCCCGATCTCCGATCTGGTCGAGGATAAGCTTCGCGGGCGAGACGAATTTTTCATAAATGGTTTAAAAAAAATAAAGTTGCAAAGTACAGGTAGGAAAGGCTCTTGTCGTGAAAGAACTTTTTTTATGATTATGCCCCTAACCCGGCGAAGCAGGAACCAATAGTAGAATCGTTTTAATTTTTGTTTGGAGTGTACGCTTTAGCGTGTGTCCTTCAAATTCGGTGTGTAAATTCCACCATTAAAAACAACAGACTAAAGGCTGAACTCCAAACAGCTAAAATAGTTGTAGTCCGCCGTGGCGGATTAAATTTTAACCCTTGAATTAAAACTTTGACATCCGATTTCCTAGCGTGTTATTTTGTAATCGATTAATCAAAGGAGGGGGAAAAGCATGTCGTTCAACTACATTGGCAGGGAGCCAGGCATTCCCCGTCTTTTAAGTACAGGCGTTTTCAAAACTGAATATAGCACCACTCAAGGCATGTCTTTAACCGGGCATGCCTTTTTTTCTGTCACTCCGGCTTGACCGGAGTCTTGCGCGGCAGTGTTGGCAGGTCGTAGGGGCGCGGTGCCCGCGCCCATTCATGGCGTTGCCGGAATGACAAACTAAGAACTTATTTATTTGAACCTTGAACCTTGAATCCCAAAGAGGGAGGGAAACGATGAACAAAAGAAAACCATGGAACTTCTTGGCTATCGTGGCCGCGCTGGCGCTGCTGCTGCCTGCTCTTGTATGGGCGGCATACCCTGCCGAGATTCCTCGCACTGGGCAGACGACATGCTATGATGACAACGGCACTATTATAGACTGCGACGGCACTGGGCAAGATGGGGCTATTCAGGCTGGCGCGGTATGGCCCGATCCGCGATTTATTGACCATGGCGATAATACGACCACAGACAATCTGACCGGCCTTATGTGGGCAAATAACGCAAACCTTCTGGGCACAGATGATGCAGATAATGATACCGACGGCATAGCTGGTGATGGTGCTGTCACCTGGCAGCATGCACTTGATTATATAAAGAGGCTGAATAGAGAATCCTACCTTGGCCACAACGATTGGCGGCTTCCCAATATAAATGAGCTTGAAAGCCTGGTGAATGCAGAACTATACCTTCCTGCCTTGCCGCTGAATTATCCCTTTACACAGGTGCGGTCGGGCAACTACTGGTCGTCTACGTCCAGCGCAAACTTTACTTTCAACGCGTGGATCGTGGACATGTACAACGGCAACGTCAGTTTCTCCAGTAAGACGTACGACTTCGGTTTCGTCTGGCCGGTCAGAGCAGGACAGTGTGGGTCATTTGATCATTCGATTATTTGCCTGCCGAGGACTGGGCAGACAAGTTGCTATAACAGCGCGGGCACGGAGATAGACTGCGCCGACACGGGGCAGGATGGGGCGATACAGGCTGGCGCGGTATGGCCCGATCCGCGATTTATTGACCATGGCGATAATACGACCACAGACAATCTGACCGGCCTTATGTGGGCAAATAACGCAAAC
>CAYNVA010000213.1:0-2184 GCA_964400575.1 uncultured Thermodesulfobacteriota bacterium
TTCGATGACTGCTCAAAGATGAAGATCGTGGCTCAGCTTGCCGAGGTCGTTGGCATGAATGATGTTAATGACCTGCCCGAGGTTCTCAAGCGCGCGGTAGAGGCGGGGAAGAAGCTTGGGGCTGCCTTGAAGGCCTGAACAGAAACAAAGGATACATTAATAAGCCGGACTGCGGTGAAAATCGCCAGCCCGGCTTTTTTTATTTTATTTCTGATTTTATCTGTCGTGACGGTTTAAGAACTGGCAACAGCTCACCATCAGTCATTCCGGCTTGTTCTGAATCTTTTTCATTGACTGCCTGCGCAACCGTATCCTGAATTTCATTAGTCGCGTGCGACAAGCCGATTTGAAGGTGAAATTGATATGATATAAGAAGATGCCCCCCATAGCTTTCCTAAACCGTATTCCCTTATTTAGTCTAATCTCTGAAATTTTTTCTGCCAGCACTGCTAAGTGCTCATTATGAGTAATCTTTGGCGATCAACAGTTGCTCATTGTGAGCAACTGGGGGGGGTCAAATACAATGCCATCCGTTGCGAACCACACCTTACAATTAAATAAAATACTGGGCAAAATAAACTGTGCACGTTTCTTTTATCTAAAAAATCCCTTATTTTTAGCCATATGCTTACAGTTGCTAATACTTTAATAAAGGCGTTATCAAGGCGGTAACAAAAATGGTTTCTTATTGGCGCAGTAGTTGCAGATGTCTGAAAAGTCAGAAACATGCCTTGTTGCAAACAAATGCAATCAACTTTTCGGAAATAATTAAATAAGAAGTATCTCGAACCAAAAAGGCTAATCTAATCCGTAAAACTGTATGTAACCTGAAAAAAGGAGGGATCATGTCGAAAAAAATATTATTTATAACGCCGCCGTATCACTGCGGTGTGGTAGAGGCGGCAGGCAGATGGCCGAATCTTGGATTTCTCTACATTGCCGGTGAGTTGAGAAAAGAGGGGCATGAAATTGAAGTCTATGATGCCATGGCCAAAAACCATACCTATCAGGACATTGAAAAAAGAATAAGAAAGTCCCGCCCGGACATTGTGGGTTCAACTGCATACACGGCAACAATTAATGATGCCATAGAAGTATTACGGCTCGCAAAATCAATAGATCCCGGCATTATCACCATTGTCGGAGGCGTGCACCCCACAATGATGCCGGAGGAAACGCTGGTCAGGGCACAGGGAGCGCTTGATTATATAGTCAGGTGGGAGGGTGAGTACACGACACCGGAACTGGTGCGTGCGCTGGAAGGAAAGATGGAATTAAGCACGGTGCGCGGTATTGCCTACCGCGACGGGGACCGGGTGATCACGACACCGCAGCGGGAATATATACAGGATCTTGATGCCCTGTGCCCTGCCTGGGACCTGCTTGACTGGAATGATTATTATCTGTGCTATCTGGAAAACTCAAAGGTTGCCTGTGTTTCCTCCTCCCGCGGCTGCTCAAATGAATGCTCCTTCTGCTCGCAGCATAAGTTTTATCAGAAAACGTACCGGCAGCGATCAGCTGAAAACTTTGTATGGGAAATAGAAACGCTGTATCACCGGCACGGTGTGAATTGTTTTTTTGTTGGTGATGAATTTCCCACTAAGGACGGGAAGCGCTGGGAGCGAATCCTTGATCTGCTGATAGAGAAAGACCTTGATATATACCTGCTGTGTGAGACGTGCGCCGGCGACATACTGCGGGACCGGGAGATTATGTGGAAGTACCGCAGGGCCGGTATTATCCATATGTATATCGGGGTTGAGGCAACAGACCAGTCCACCCTTGACACGTTCAACAAGAAGCAGACGGTGCAGGAGTGCAAGGAGGCGCTGCGGCTTTTAAATGAGCAGAACATAATCACCGAGTGCTCCTTCATTCTTGGCCTTCCGGATGAAACAGAGGAAAGCATCAAACAGAAGATGGCACTGGCTGAGTACTATGAAGCCGACAACCCACATTTTCTGATGATAGCGCCCTGGCCGTATGCGGATATGTACGACAGGCTCAAGCCCTATATAGAGGACTGGGATTACAGTAACTACAACATGGTGAAACCGGTTGTAAAGCCGACCCATATGGAACGGGATGACATATTTAACGCGGTATTGCGGTGCTATAAAACCCATTATATGAAGCAGCTGCCAAAATGGGATGCGTTGAAGGATGAATTCAAGAAGGAGC
>CAYNVA010000214.1:0-2939 GCA_964400575.1 uncultured Thermodesulfobacteriota bacterium
AATTTGCGCAGGGGCACACTCAAACTGACCACACGCTCATAGCGGATGAAAATCAACAAGACCGTTTTTCAGCAGACTTCATGTTTCAGCCTACTGCAGAAGAAAAGGCCGAGGTTGTCGCAACTTGCGACCTCCTCATGCGGCTTAAATTTGCGGGGCATGCTGCTCAGAAGAAGAGGCGGTCAAGGAACTCTGTTGTCTCCTTTTAATCTCCCGGAACAAAGAAGCTGCGCGAACTCGCGGTAAAGATTCAGGTGAACTTTGAGGTGTTGTGGATATGAAGAAACCGGTTAAAAAATCAGCCGTCGCCGCTGGCAGTTTGGAGCGAGAATCAAGAGGCCGTCGAAAGCAAGACGCTTCATTTCCGGTTCCCCCCGGAAGGGGGCAATTGCCGTCAAGCTATGCTGTAGTCCTCGGTGAGATTAAAGCTCGCATTCGGTCTGAACGCCTGCGTGTGGTCATGGCTGCCAACTCTGCTATGATCATGTTGTATTGGGACATCGGGCGGATGATTCTGGACCGTCAGAAAAACGAGGGCTGGGGGGCTAAAGTCATTGACCGGCTTTCGTTCGACCTTCGCGAAGCCTATCCGGACATGAGCGGTCTTTCACCGCGCAACCTCAAGTATATGCGGGCGTTTGCCGCAGCCTGGCCGGATGCGGAAATTGTGCAACGGGTCGTTGCACAAATACCCTGGCGCAGCAACCTGGCGCTTCTGGACAAGCTGGGCGATCCATCCGCCCGGCAATGGTATGCGGAGAAAACCTTTGCGGAAGGCTGGTCGCAAACCGTTCTGTGCCTCCAGATTGATGCCGGACTTCATCTCCGCCAGGGCAAAGCCGTCAATAACTTCGCCCTCACTCTTCCTCCTGCCGATTCGGACATGGCGGCCCAAGTGTTCAAAGACCCCTACCTTTTTGATTTTATAGGCACCGCCGATCCGCGCCGCGAACGTGAGGTAGAACAGGCTCTGGTGGATCATATCCAGCGCTTTCTGCTGGAGCTTGGGGCCGGGTTCGCCTTTGTCGGCAGGCAGGTGCATCTTGAATTCGCCAGCGCGGATTACTATCTCGATCTGCTTTTCTATCACTTGAAACTGCGCTGCTACGTCGTGGTGGAGCTGAAGGCAGTACCTTTTGATCCCGGCTTTGTCGGCACACTGAACATGTATCTGTCTGCAGTGGACGATCTGCTGCGCCATCCGGATGACAAACCCGCCATCGGTCTGCTGCTGTGCCGCTCCGGGAACAAAGTCGAGGTGGAGTATGCCCTGCGAGGCTTTCAGAAACCCATGGGCGTTGCAAATTGGGAGACCAGACTTGTCAAACGCCTTCCCAGGGAACTGCGGGGAAGTCTTCCTTCCGTAGCGGAGATTGAAGCTGAATTGACGAAGGAGACTCCAAACGCTTGACCAGCTCTTGAGCGATGAAAAACGCCCGAAACGCAAAATCGGTTTTGTTGCCAAAGAACGCCGCGCGGGGTATGCTGCGAAGCAGAAAAGACAGTAATGGGCGCTGTTGTCCCTTTTAGCAGATAACCTCACCATAAACACTTACGGAAAGGAATTCATGCATGGCTTGTGATATTATGCGAACCGACGGTGCGGTTATTTGCGCCAGGATTTCGGGTGTCATGAAGCTCACGGACCTGCAGACCCTGCAGTTAGCCGGTATGGATGTGATCAGACAGGGCAGCAAGCCCAGGCTTCTGGTCATGCTTGAGAATTTTCAAGGCTGGGAGAAAGGGGCGGACTGGGGTGATGTCGGCTTTCAGATCGCCCACGGCAATGATATTGACAAAATAGCGCTTGTGGGCGATGAGAAGTGGAAGGATAATGTCTTCGCCTTTGTCGGCAAAGGACTCAGGACTACGAAGATAGAGTTCTTTACTTATTCTGCATTGAAGGAAGCCGAAAGCTGGATAGGCTCGTAAACACATGCGCAATCACAGGCTTTACAATCTTCTAGCGACAGGTGCTTTGGAGTTTGCTGTGATGCCACTTAAAAGCGGATTAAATGTTTAAACTTGATACAAGGAGATAGCTATGAAACACATGATGCGGACCATTGTTGTATCGGCGTTTTTTGTATTTCTGGCCACCGGTGCCTTTTGGGGGCAGTCAAAAGCAGCTGCTCCGTCGATTGATCCGAAGGCTGAAAAAATCCTGCAGGGCATGAACGCTCAGAAAAAAAAGGATATCAGCGCCAGTCTGGAAATCGTCGATACCATGGACGAGTTGACAGAAGGCGGGCAGATGATTCAGTACTCCCATGTGCGCAAGCTGGTGGTCAGCGAGCCGAAGCGGTTCTGGATCGAGTCGACAGGCGACATTACCAACACAACAATCTGGAAGGACGATACAACTTTCACCCTGCTTGACCGCAGCGCTAATGCCTATGCTCAGACAGCCGCTCCCGGCACTATTGACGAGACGCTGGACATGCTGCTTGACACCTACGGGTTGAGTACGCCTCTGGCAGATCTTCTTTCCGACAACATGTACTCGGTTCTGATGAAGAATGTCAAAACCTGCCGCTACCTTGGCCTTCACTCTGCCGATGGCATTAAGTGCCACCATATCGCAGCGTCGCAGAATGATATCGACTGGCAGATATGGATTGACGCCGGGGACACGCCCCGGCTGCGCAAAATTATCATAACCTATAAGCACAAACCCGGGGCGCCGCAGTACACTGCGCTGCTGAAGAGTTTCAATGAGGTTTCGCAGCTGCCTGAAGATACTTTTGCATTCAAGGCACCGGAAAAAGCCGAAAAGATTCCTCTTGTACCTGTAAAAAAACGCTCTAAAAAACAACAGTAACTTTTGCAGGCAAGGAGGCGGTTATGAAACCAACAGGCATTATTGCTGCAGTAGTCTTTGCAGGTATTTTTGTTTTCTGCCTCACCTATGATGCTGATGCCCGCGGCGGCGGCCGTGG
>CAYNVA010000215.1:0-17076 GCA_964400575.1 uncultured Thermodesulfobacteriota bacterium
CATGCAGCGCACTTACAGATCCTCCCTGCTTTGTGTCGGCGGTTGCTGCCGCTCTGCCATGAAATCGCTGGAAAATTTATCAAGACTTCCGGCAAGAGATGCCCAGGGATTATCTTTCGGAATAAGCATGACATTGCGGCCAATTCGTTTGATATAGACCTCCGCGCCGGTGAATTTGTATTGCTTGGGCAACCGCACCGCCTGACTTTTGCCATTAGTAAATAGTTTTGCTGTGTTCATGGAGCCTCCCTAAGGTATATATTAAAAAGTATAGACTAAATGCAGCTGAATGTAAACTGCTTTTATTCAGATGCGTTCAACGCACATGATACAGCAGGATGCACAGCAGGGACGTATCGGGCTTTATCCCGGGACAACAGCCACTAATTAAATTCCATCCCCGCTCTATTCCGGCACCCTAACCGCAACCAGAAAAAGAAAAAGCCTGCAACTGATTAAAGTTACAGGCCTTTAAAAAAAGTGGTGCCGAAGAAGGGACTCGAACCCCCACGGTGTTGCCACCACAAGGTCCTGAACCTTGCGTGTCTACCAATTCCACCACTTCGGCACACTTAATGGTTTGGCCGTCGCACAGAACGAAACATGCCATAAGTGTTTGCATTTCAATGATGTTTCATTTACAATAAACCTCTTTGTTTGTCAAGCTTGAAAAGCCCTTACAAAGAAAAGGCCGACGACATGCTTATCAGTGACGGACACTGTTTCGTCTGCGGAAAGAACAATGCCGGGGGCCTGCAGCTTGAGTTCAGCTATGCCCCCGACGGCCTGAGCGCCGAGACCACGTTCGTGCCACGGGAGACATACCAGGGCTGGCAGGGCATTGTACACGGCGGCATCATCATCACGGTGCTTGATGAAGTGATGGCCAAAGCGGCCGTTCATAAAGGCTATACTGTGGTGACCGCCGAAATTACCGCAAAGCTTAAAACCCCGGCAAAAGTCATGGAGCCGCTCCGGTGCCAGGCTGTTATAGAAAGTGTAAAGAAGAAGATCGTTTACGCCCGCGCCGCTGCCAGCCGCAAGGATGGAACCGTGGTAGCCGAGGCAACAGCCAAAATGGTGATCATTTCCTGATTGATTAAACTACATGCAGATACTTAAAAGCAGCAGAGAGGCAAAGGCGCTGGGGCTGAAAAACCCCGTTATCACCATCGGCAACTTCGATGGCGTGCACCTTGGCCATCAGAAAATACTGAAAAAAACCATCCAGCGCGCACGCGCCCTTAACGGTGTCTCGGCCGTCTACACGTTTCATCCTCATCCGCTTAAAATTGTCAGACCCGAGGCCGAGCCCCTGCCTATCACCACATTTGAAGAAAAGCTGCGCTTGATAGAAGGCCTGGGCATTGACTGCCTCATCTGCGAAAATTTTAACCGGCAGTTCGCCGAGCAGCCGCCCGAGGAATTTATCAAGAACATCATTGTCGACCGCATTCACCCGCGGGAAATTATTATCGGGCATGACTACGCCTTCGGCAAAAACCGCAAGGGGTCCATCGATCTGCTGCAGAAAATGGGAGAAATATTTCACTTCAAGGTGCAGGTAATCGACAATATCACCATCAAAAACATTCCCGTGCGCAGCACAACCGTGCGGCGTCTCATAACACTTGGAAAGGTGTCGCTTGCCGATAAGCTTCTCGGCAGGCCCTATAGCCTTTCAGGCAGGGTGCAGCACGGCAGGCACCGGCGCATCGGCTTTCCCACGGCGAACCTGAGTCCGGGGACGAGCCTCATACCGAAAAACGGCGTCTACGCAATCCGCACCCAAACGCCCTTCGGCGTGTTTAATGGTATTGTAAACGTGGGCCATAACCCCACCTTCGACAATGACCGGCTCACGATAGAGGCGCATCTTTTCAACTTCAACCGGAATCTGTACGGCAGGGACATTACGATTCAGTTCATCAAGCGTGTCAGGGGCGAAAAAAAATTCAGCGACGTATCGGCTCTGGTAAAACAGATTGAGCGCGATATTGCTTTTACAAAACGCTTTTTGGAAAAACACTGAAAACAGGAGCAGCAATGGATCATCTTGACCAACTGGAGAGCCTGAGCACGCACATACTGCGTGAGGCCTATGCAAGCTTCAAGAACCTGGGGATGCTGTGGTCGATCGGCAAGGACAGCACGGTGCTGCTGTGGCTGGCGCGCAAGGCTTTTTACGGCCATGTGCCGTTTCCCCTTGTGCACATCGATACCCATTTCAAAATACCCGAAATGATTGCCTACCGCGACCGGCTGGCCATGGAGTGGGGACTTGAAATGGTCTACGGCATGAATGAAGAGGCACTGCGGGAAAAGCAGACTTTCCCCGACGGCACGGTTGATAGAATCGCCTGCTGCCGCAACCTGAAGACCATCGCGCTCACCAACACACTGAGCGGCAAATGGCCCCGGTATGTTTTGAACCATAAAACGGGCACCTATGAAGTGTATAAAAATACAGAGCCGTATACGGGCGTCATTGTCGGGGTGCGGGCCGATGAGGAGGGCTCGCGGTCCAAGGAGCGGTATTTTTCCCCGCGGGACAGGGAAAACCTCTGGGACCTGGGAGACCAGCCGCCGGAGTTCTGGAACCAGTTCAAAACCGACTTTCCGCCGGGCACGCATTTGCGCATACATCCCCTGCTTGACTGGACAGAGCTCAATATCTGGGAATACATTGAACGGGAAAATATCCCCACGGTCTCGCTGTACTACAATCAGGGAGACGGAAGGCGGTACCGGTCGCTGGGGTGCTATCCATGCACAACGCCCATAGAGTCACAATCCCGCAATGTGCAGGAGATCATACAGGAGCTGAAAAGCGGGGGGCTCAAAAACATTGCCGAGCGGTCTGGCCGTGCGCAGGACAAGGACGACGGCGGCGGCCTTGAAACGCTGCGGCGCGACGGGTATATGTAAGGTTTATCGTTTATCGTTCATAGTTTTTCGTTAACAATCAACAATCAACAACCAACGATTAACGATTCAGAATACAGACAACATGAACAATGACCCTTCCGGGAAGAGGATACAGGATATGACAGAGCTGCTTGAAAAACAAAAAATGAACATCGTCATAGCCGGGCATGTGGATCACGGCAAAAGCACCGTCATCGGGCGGCTGCTTGCCGATACGGGCTCTCTGCCCGATGGGAAGCTTGCCCAGGTGCAGGAGAACTGCCGCCGCAACTCAAAGCCCTTTGAGTATGCTTTTCTTATAGACGCCTTGAAAGACGAGCAGTCCCAGGGCATAACGATCGATACGGCCCGCGTGTTTTTCAAAACAGCCAAGCGCAATTACATTATCCTTGACGCGCCAGGGCATATTGAATTTTTAAAGAACATGGTCACCGGCGCCTCACGGGCAGAAGCTGCGCTGCTGGTCATCGACGCGCAGGAAGGGGTTCGGGAGAACTCGCGGCGGCACGGGTATATGATGTCGATGCTGGGGATCAGGCAGATAGCGGTGCTGGTGAACAAGATGGATCTTGTGGACTTCAGCAGAGAGACCTTTGATGCCATTGCACGGGAATATACGGCATTTCTGAAAGATATTAATGTCGTGCCGGCCTGCTTCATCCCGGTGAGCGCCATGCAGGGCGACAATATCGCAGCAGCTGCCCCAGAGACCATGCCCTGGTATACGGGCACAACCGTGCTTGGGATGCTGGACGCATTCGAGAAAGAGCCTCTGCCCAGCGACAAGCCCTTCCGCATGCCCGTGCAGGATGTGTACAAGTTCACCCGGTTCGGCGACAACCGCAGGATAGTTGCCGGCACCATAGAGACAGGCTCTGTCAAAGTGGGCGACGAGGTGGTGTTCTACCCATCGGGCAAGAAAAGCAAAGTGAAAACCATTGAGTGGTTCAACTCTCCCGAAAGAACCGAGGCAAGCTGCGGCTCTGCCACGGGTTTCACCCTTGAGGAGCAGATTTATGTGACCAGGGGTGAAATAGCAGTACGGACAACACAGCAGAAGCCGCAGGTGTCGTCCCGCATCAGGGTGAACCTTTTCTGGCTTGGCCGTGACCCGCTGGTGCAAAAAAAGGAGTATATA
This sequence comes from uncultured Thermodesulfobacteriota bacterium, assembly GCA_964400575.1. Lineage (GTDB taxonomy): Bacteria > Desulfobacterota > WTBG01 > CAIYCZ01 > CAIRTM01 > CAIWCT01. The sequence continues at coordinate 4,067 of CAYNVA010000215.1, forward strand.
TTCAAACTGGGCACGACGCGGGTTACGGCACGGCTTGAAGAAATAACCCGCATCATTGACGCTTCCGACTTGAACACGGTCAGTAAAAGCCAGATAGAGCGGCACGATGTTGCAGAGTGCATTCTCAAGCTCAATCGCGCCATTGCCTTCGACCCGACCTCTGCCATTGCCGGCACCGGCAGGTTTGTGATTGTCGACAACTATGAAATACGGGGCGGCGGCATCATAGCAGAGGGGCTGGAGGACAAGCAGAGCCGGCTGCGCAGTACCGTGCTGCTGCGAAACTACAAGTGGGAGAAAAGCATCATAGCTCCGGAGAAACGGGCCGAGAAGTACAACCAGAAGTCGGCCCTGCTGCTGCTGACCGGAGAAAAGCAGGTTGACCGCAAGGCAATCGCCAAGCATCTTGAGGACAAACTGTTTGAAGACGGCAAAATCGTGTATTTCCTGGGCATCGGCAATGTGCTGTACGGCATCGACGCCGATATCAAGGGCCGCGAGGGCACTGAGCGGCAGGAGCATATGCGCAGGCTTGCCGAGGTTGCAAATATTTTACTGGATGCGGGCATCATTCTGCTGGTGACGGCAGCCGAACTCACGCAGGACGATCTTGAGATCATGAAGACCACGGTAAGCCCGGACAAGATAGAAACGGTCTGGATCGGGGAAAACATCACCACCGACATCGCCTATGACCTGAGCCTGCCGCAGCCCGACAATGTGCCGGAATCTGTCGATATTCTCAAATCCCACCTGCAGGACAAGGGTATTATATTCAGGCCGTGGTAGAGCACGGCCGGCATACCTGCATGGCTGCATGCTGTACGTGTTCCCCGCCGCTGCCCGGCGGGGAATTTTTTGTTGAATAAAAAAGGGAAACGGGTTAAACAGTGTCTTCCTCTCAACACTGAATGCATGCCGGAAAGCACCTATGGCAGACAAAAAAGTACTGATTATCGGCCTTGACTGCGCCACGCCGCAGCTTGTTTTTGACAAGTGGGCAGCTCAGCTTCCGACCATTACATCGCTTATGAACCGGGGCTCATACGGCCTGCTCAGAAGCTGCGTGCCGCCCATCACCGTGCCGGCATGGTCGTGCATGATGTCGGGAAAAAATCCCGGCAAGCTCGGCTGCTACGGCTTCCGCAATCGCTCCGACCATTCCTATGAAGGCCTGGCATTTGCCACCTCGCGGGCCATCAAGGATGACCGGGTGTGGGATATACTCTCGCGGGCAGGAAAAAAGGTTATCCTCGTGGGGGTGCCTCAGACCTATCCCCCTACGCCGGTCAACGGCCTCATGGTCACCTGCTTCCTGACGCCCGATACCTCCTGCCAGTACACGCATCCCCGGGAACTTGCCGATGAAATTAAGGCCTGTGTGGGCGACTACATGCTCGATGTGGACGACTACCGCACGGAGAATAAAGAGCAGATACTGGGACAAATTTATGAAATGACCGAGAAACGGTTCAACCTCTTTAAACATTTTCTGCAGACCAAACCGTGGGACTTTGCCATGATGGTCGAAATGGGCATTGACCGCATGCATCACGGCTTCTGGAAATACATGGACCCCGAGCATCCCAAGTATGAACCCTGCTCGAAATTTGAAAACGCCATCTTCGACTATTATAAATATATCGACGCTAAAATCGCCGAGCTGCTCACCGGGGTGGACGAAAGCACTGTCGTGTTCATCGTCTCGGACCACGGCGCCCGCACCATGAAGGGCGGTTTCTGTGTCAATGAATGGCTCATGCGCGAAGGCTACCTCACCCTGGCCGAAAAACCCGAAAAGCCTGTGCCCATCGGCAAGGCAAAAATGGACTGGCCAAAGACCATGGCATGGGGTGAAGGCGGCTACTATTCACGCCTGTTTCTCAACGTAAAGGGCCGCGAGCCGCAGGGCTCAATTGAGCCCGGGGATTATGAGCGCGTGCGCACCGGGCTCATAGAAAAGCTTGAGGCCACCTGCGATGAAAACGGCCGGATCATCGGCACCAGGGTTTTCCGACCGCAGGATGTCTACTCGGAAGTCAACGGCGTTCCGCCCGACCTGATCGTCTACTTCGGTAATCTGGCATGGCGCTCCATCGGCAGCATCGGCCTTGGCGTCATCCACACCTTTGAAAACGACATGGGCCCGGACGACGCCAATCACGCCCAGGACGGCATCTTCATCATGCATGATCCGCAGCAGCCGGCCGGCTCGTCAGTGCAGCGCGACGGCCTGAATATTACTGATATTGCGCCGACAGTGCTGAAACTGCTGGGGCTGCCCGTGCCTGTCGACATGGAAGGAAAAGTGATTCAATAACCAGAAAGGTTGAAGTTCATGTGCACAACCAGTATCGGCGTCGTGCTTACGGGTATTGCGCCGCAGCAGCAAAGTGAAGTGGCAGAAGCGCTGGCCGCAGAACTAAAAAAACGCGTCACCGGTACGGTCTGCGTCATAACCGATATGAGCACCGGCGCATCAGCGCAGGAGACCGTGCAGGCGATTATACAGTCACTTGAAAAAAACGGCCTCATACCGGCGGCAACGGGTGATGAGCCTGTCTATTCAGAGGCTGAAGAAGAAAAGATCCGCAAGCGGCTCGAAGATCTTGGCTATTTATAAAAACCGGTTCAATTGGTTGTGTTCGTTTTATTGGTTTGATTGGTTTGATTGGTTTGATTGGTTTCAATGAAACCCATCTAACCAATCCAACTAGTGGGCCTTCACATTTGATTTTGCAGGATGAGATACTATTTTTCGTAAACAACACCATTCCTGTCATTCTGGCTTGTCCGGAATCCTTACGCTGCGGTGGAACAGATTCCGGACAAGCCGGAATGACGCTGAGATTTTATTTTTTCAATTTATTATACGTCTAATTCACATGTATTGGAATTAAGGGAAGGGTGTCTGCAACAGCTAAATTCAAATGTGAAGATCCATTAGCACAATGCCTCACAATAAGGGGGCCGGTTGCAATCTGAATGGAGGAACGCGTTTTCTCGCGTCCGCTTTAAATTTATTTTCATACGGCCACGACGGAGCGGGGCCCTCCACCCCTTTATTCTGTGGTGCTGTACTCAGGCATAGCTGTGCAGACCCACAAGCAGATAATTAACCCCCAGGAAGGTGAACAGCACGCAGACAAAACCGGCAATGGAGATGATGGCAGCGCGCCTGCCCCGCCAGTCGCGCGTGAGCCGGGCATGCAGAAATGCAGCGTAAATGAACCAGGTGATGAGCGACCAGGTTTCCTTGGGGTCCCAGCCCCAGTAGCTGCCCCAGGCGTAATTGGCCCAGACCGCACCGGTGATGATGCCCACGGTGAGCAGCAAAAAGCCGATGGCGATGGTCTTATAGATAATCTCATCTATCGCCTCAAGCGACGGCATCACATCGGTGCTCTTGACTGCTGGCTGCCCTGCCCGCTCAATGCTGCCTGCCTTGGACAGATAGACGATGCTCGAGACAAACGACACGGCAAAGGCCGAGTAGGCAAGAAAGCAGGTGATCACATGATAGGTCAGCCAGTTGCTCTGCAGGGCAGGTATAAGGGGGGATATTTCGCTCTGCACATTGGGCGACAGCGAGGCATAGGCCATGGCAATCGATATCATGGGAAAAACCAGGGCGCCCATGAGCTTGACCTTGTAGCGCAGCTCGATACAGAAATAGATAATCATGGTCGTCCAGGCCAAAGACACGAGGGCCTCGTAAAAGTTTGCAAGCGGTATGTGCCCGTAGCCGACCTGGTAGGACTCATACCAGCGGAACCCGAGGCCCGCCGTATGAGCGGCAAAGCCGAGCACCGCAAGGCCCATAAGGGCGGCGTGAAACTTTCTGCCGCGAAAAAAAAGATAGGCGAAGTTGCCCGCCATGCAGAGAAGATAGACAAGGGTTGTTATGCCCAGAAGCTTTGAGCTGATCATGACTGTTTCTCCAGAGATTTAAGCTGTTCAAAAAGCCTGCTGAATTCCGCAGCGAAAGCCTGCCGGTTTTTGCTGGCGCTGCCTGCAAGCAGTGCCCGCAGCCCCCCGTCTTTCTCCTCAAGAACCAGATACACCCTGCGGTGCGACATGAAAAACGCCATGCAGATGCCGGTGATAATAAGGATGCAGCCGAGCCACACCACATTGACGCCCGGGTCGCGGGTGACCTGCAGGCCCGTATAGTAGCGCGGGTAGAAATCGGCCAGCTGCACGTCATAGGAGGCACCCGGCTTGCGGTGCAGGTCGGGGAACTTCATGAAAGCCCACGAGTTTTCAAATACGCTGCCCTTGCGGGAAAAGATCACGTGCGCGGCAGGGTTGTTGGGCTCATCGGAGCGGGATGAATACTTGCCATTGTCCATGACAAAGTCGGGAAGAATGGTTTTGACCATGGCCTCGTCCTGCGTGCCTTCCAGGGCAAAACGCTGCCCCGACCGGACACGGTAGTCGCGGGCCTTTTCAGCACCTGCAGGCTTTATGCGCAGCAGCACCTCGCCCCCTGCGGCCGAAGCAATGCCGTAGCTTGACTGGTAAAAGAAAATCCCCTTGTAGATGAGCGGGTCATTGACCTCAATGACCTTTTTAAGCACGTCTTTGCCGTCCTGGACAACGGTCAGCCAGCTTTTATAATCCTTGGGCATGCGCCCCTCGTCATAGTAGCTCACCTCGAACCTGTCGCAGCGCAGGGCAAAACCGAGGTCGCGCTGCGCCGATGTATTTTTCAGCGTCATCGTGCTCTGCGTCTCGCCCTCATCCAGTTTCATGAATCCCTGGTAGCCGATGGTGCCTGCCAGCACGCCCGCGATGATGATAATCATGCCGATATGGGTCAGGTAGAAACCCAGATATGACAGGCGGCCCTTGTCTGCGACAATATAGGTTTTCCCGTCCCGGCGGGTAATGACAGGCTTGCAGAGAAACCGCCCCACGGCTGCGGCCATAGCGTCGGCCACAGCGGGCATGCCTCTTTTTATGCTGAATTTTTTCACATGAGCCATAGCCTGCAGCAGCTCATCTCCCGGGGTCGGCGACGGCGGCTTCAGAAGCCGGCGTATCCGGGGCAGCCGGTTAAACGAACAGGCCATAAGGTTGAGCGTGAAAAGCCCCAGAGCCGCCATGAACCACCAGCAGTGATACATGTCGGTAAAGCCGAGGCTTTTAAGAAAATCATAGGTCGACGGGCTGAACAGGCGCTGGTAATCCTGCTTGGCTGCATTCTGCGGCACGACAGTACCAATGACGCAGACGGCCGACAGCACGATGAGCAGCACAATAGTGAGTCGCAGGGATATGAAAAAACTCCAGACTTTTTTCAGCATGATGTATCACCTATTATATAAAAATTTTTAAATTTTTAAGGATTTGCCTCCTGTCTGGCACAAAAAGTAACAAAAGAATGCCTCTTTTGCAATGAATAATGTGATAATTACTTAAAATATATTGACAAAATGTGCAAGTATTTGTTAAAGTTTTTTCCAAAAAACCGATAAATGTATAAGGAAATACCATATAAAAATCCTATAAAGGAAGCCAGCCTTGAAAAAATTAATCCTTTATATAATACTTGGGCTTATCCTTTTCGGCCTGCCGTTCATAGCCTACACATCAGAGGAGTATAACGGCGCGGGTAAATGCAAGGTCTGCCATATTAAAATCTTCAAATCATGGCAGGAAACCCCCCATGCCAAAGCCATGGACAGCCTCATGCCCGGCGCCGCAGCCGAAGCCAAAAAAAAGGCGGGGCTTGACCCTGCAAAAGATTATTCAAATGACCCGGCCTGCATGCAGTGCCACACCACCGGCAATAATCCTGCTTTCGCCGGCATACAGTGCGAGGCATGCCATGGGCCGGGCGTAAAATATTCAGCCATAAGCATCATGAACAAAAGCAAATGGAACGAAAACCCCGACGGGCAGCGCAAGCTGGCGCTTGCAGCAGGCCTTGTACTAAAGCCCGAGGAGAAAAGCTGCAAAACCTGCCACAATGAAAAAAGCCCGACCTTCAAGCCCTTCGACTACAAGGCGCGCTATGAACTGATCAAGCATCCCAAGTGACATGCGCTTTTGCCGAAGCAATAGGCTTGCCAGCTTGCTAGCAAAATTATACCACACCAGTCTCTCATGGCAATGAACAACAGGCTCAAACAACAGCTTGATTTCCTTCTTGAGATCGACCGGCTCAAAGAGGTGATGCGCCAGTCCTATATCTGCCGGGGGCTGCGCAAGGAGAACTCCTCCGAGCACAGCTGGCATCTGGCGGTCATGGCCCTGGTGCTTGCCGAACATGCGAACAGGGCTGTTGACATCACGCGCGTTGTGAAAATGGCGCTGGTGCATGACCTTGTAGAGATAGATGCCGGCGACACCTTCTGCTATGATGCTGTGGGCAATGAGGACAAGGCGGCCCGCGAGGCAGTGGCAGCCGACCGCATTTTCGGGCTCCTGCCCGAAGACCAGTGCCGGGAGCTGCGCAGCCTGTGGGAAGAATTCGAAGCGCGCGCAACCCCCGAAGCGCGCTTTGCCGCAGCACTTGACCGGCTCATGCCGCTTCTGCACAATTACTGCAGCGGCGGCAAAACCTGGCAGGAGCATGGCGTTCCCGCTGCCAAAGTGTACGAGCGCAATTGCCATATAGAAAACGGGTCAACACAATTGTGGGCAGTTGCCAAATCGCTTATCGAGGATGCCATTGAAAAAGGCTTTCTGGAAAAATAAAACCATGCAGCATCTCAGCCTCGACCACAGCCCGCCTGTCTCCACCATCACGCTGAAAAACGGCGGTGCCTGCACACTCGCCTTTATTGCAGACTTCAATGCAGCCATTGACGCCATCCAGGCGTTCCGCGGGCCGGCATGCCTCATCATCACAGGCCAGGGCAAATCATTCTCAACGGGATTTCATCTGGATGATTTTTTCAGCGGCGATGCCGCCCTGCGCCAGGCGATGCTTGAGCAGTCAATCAGACTGCTGGGGCGCGTGACGGCGCTTCCCCTTGCCACCGTGGCAGCGATGAACGGCCATACGTTCGGGTTTGGCGCCATGCTCGCCCTTGCCTGCGACTGGCGCGTCATGCGCAGCGACCGGGGCTATTTCTGCCTGCCAGAGCTTGATCTGAAGGTTGCAATCCCCCTGCCCATGATGGAGCTTCTCAAGCTCAAGCTTGACCGCCGCGTGCTGCGCGATCTGATCCTGCAGGGCAGCCGCATCGGCGCCGTGGAAGCCTGCAGGCTCGGCATTGTTGATGAGACATCCCCGCTGGAAAAGCTTCTGGACCGCGCAGCGGCAAAAGTTGTTCCGCTTGCAGATAAAGACCGCGACACCCTTGCAGCCATGAAGCGCGAGCTGTACCGGCAGTTTCTGGACACCATTCCGGTTGCATGATATGCCGGCTTTCCGCACCATCACACTTGCGCCCTTTGAAGCCTGCGCTGCAAGCAACCCTTTCTCATGCAGCGTGAGCATACAGCTGCAGGCCGGTCTCCTGGTGCTTGATTACACTGTTTCCGGCCCGCTGCAGGACCTCATAATCCCTGCGGCAGCAGCTTCACCCTGCTTCACCCCGGAGCTCTGGCAGCACAGCTGCTGTGAGTGCTTCCTGCGGCAGGCGGATATGAAAAACTACACTGAATGGAATTTTTCACCATGCGGCAGCTGGTGGGCTTGCGCCTTTGATGATTACCGGGCGCCGTCGGACAAGCAGCCCCCGGGCATGCAGCCGCAGCATCTGGAGCTGCGTCGACAGGAAGGGCTCTTGACGCTTTCAACGGCAATTGCCTGCCCGCCGGTGCCCAGGCTGCGCATCGGCCCGGCGCTGATACTGCAGCATGCCGGCGGCAGCCGCTCGCACTGGGCCATGCAGCATCCCGGCAGGGCGCCCGATTTTCATCATGCAGGAACCTGCGCATGCATCCTGTGAACTGTTCATACAACCGCACATGAGGACACCATCATGAAAAAAGCCCCGAAAGCCTATAAAAACCCCGAATTTCTCGGCAGCCCCGAGGCGCGCACCATCCGCATGCTTGCCGAATACCTGGAACCCGAAAGCCGCCTTAAAAAATTCAACATAGAAGACACCATTGTGTTCTTCGGATCGGCCCGCACCAGGCCGCCTGCCGAGGCGCAGCAAAAACTCGCCGGCATCAGGCAGCAATTGCAGGCAGGCACGGCAGACTCCCCGGAGCTGGCAGCCCAGCTGCGCAGAGCTGAAATGGATGTCAGGACATCAGGTTACTATGAGGATGCCGTTCGCCTGGCCGGCATGCTCACCGCATGGTCCAAAGAGCTGCGCAATAAAAAACAATGCCGCAACCGCCGGTTTATCATCTGCTCGGGCGGCGGCCCCGGCATCATGGAGGCGGCCAATCGCGGGGCTTCCGAGGCGGGCGGCTACTCCATAGGCATGAACATCAGCCTGCCCTATGAGCAGGAGCCCAATCCGTATATCTCCCGTGAGCTCATGTTCGAATTTCACTATTTTTTCGTGCGCAAATTCTGGCTGGCCTATATGGCAAAAGCCCTTATCATTTTCCCGGGCGGCTTCGGCACCCTGGATGAAATGATGGAGCTGCTGACCCTGCTGCAAACCGGCAAAATCGCCAGGCGCATGCCCATCATTATTTACGGCAGCCCGTACTGGAAGGAAGTGCTCAATTTCGAAGCCATGGTGAAATGGGGCATGATCAGCCCCGATGACCTCGATCTGTTCCGCTTTTGCGATACGCCCGAAGATGCCTTCCAGTATCTCAAAACCGCGCTTGCCCCCCTGTGTAATGACATGCCCCCGCAGGAGCAGCCTTGACAAACCGTAGATTATAAATATAATACGCTGGCTCCCAAAAAACGGAAAACAAACAAAGGCAGAAAGGCGCTGACATGAGAGTAGAGGACCTGAGAAACAAAAAGCTCAAGGCATGGATTGAAGAAGTGGCCGCCATGTGCCGGCCCGATAAAATTGAAATCTGCGACGGCTCGCAGGTTGAATACGACCGCCTGTGCGACCTTATGGTGCAAAGCGGCACATTCTCAAAACTTAACGATGCCAAGCGGCCCGGCAGCTATATCTGTTTCTCCGATCCCGGCGACGTTGCCCGCGTTGAGGACCGCACCTATATCTGCCCGAAAAACAAAGAGGATGCAGGGCCTAATAATAACTGGCGCGACCCCGATGAAATCAGGGGCGTGCTGAAGGGCCTGTACAGCGGCTGCATGCAGGGCCGCACCATGTACGTGATTCCGTTCTGCATGGGCCCCCTGGGATCAAACATCTCCTATATCGGCGTTGAGCTGACCGACTCGCCCTATGTCGTGGTGAACATGCGCATCATGACCCGCATGGGTCGCGCGGTGCTGGATCAGCTCGGAGATGGCGACTTCATCCCCTGCCTGCACTCGGTAGGGGCGCCCCTTGCGCCGGGCCAGAAGGACGCGGCCTGGCCCTGCAACCCGGACAATAAATATATCGTCCACTTCCCCGAAGAGCGCAGCATCTGGTCCTTCGGCTCGGGCTATGGCGGCAATGCGCTGCTCGGGAAAAAATGCTTCGCCCTGCGCATCGCCTCCATCATGGCCCGCGACGAAGGGTGGCTTGCCGAGCACATGCTCATCATGGGCCTCACCTCGCCCGAAGGGCAAACCACATACATCGCAGCGGCATTCCCCAGCGCCTGCGGCAAAACCAACCTCGCGATGCTCATTCCGCCGATTCCGGGCTGGAAGGTCTCCTGCGTTGGCGATGACATCGCGTGGATGAAGTTCGGGCCCGACGGCAGGCTCTATGCCGTGAACCCCGAGGCCGGATTTTTCGGCGTGGCGCCCGGCACATCCATGGACTCCAACAAAAACGCCATGCTCACCATCACGAAAAACTCCATCTTCACCAATGTGGCGCGAACTATCGGCAATGACGTATGGTGGGAGGAAATGACCGACGAGCAGCCCGCCCGTCTCACCAGCTGGACCCAGCAGGACTGGACGCCGGGCTGCGGCAAAAACGCCGCGCATCCCAATGCCCGCTTCACCGCGCCCATTGCGCAGTGCCCCATCTTCGACCCGGCCTGGGATGATCCGAAGGGTGTGCCCATCTCAGCTATACTCTTCGGCGGCAGGCGCTCGGGAGTTGTGCCCCTGGTGACCGAAGCGCGCAGCTGGAAAGAGGGCGTGTTTCTGGGCTCGATCATGGCGTCGGAAAAAACCGCCGCTGCAGCAGGCAAAGTCGGCGACCTGCGGCGCGACCCCTTTGCCATGCTGCCCTTCTGCGGCTACAACATGGGCGACTACTTTGCCAACTGGCTGAAAGCCGGACAGCGCGCCGGCGCCCGGCTGCCGAAAATATTTTATGTGAACTGGTTCCGCAAGGACGACAGGGGCAGGTTCCTCTGGCCCGGCTACGGAGAGAACTGCCGCGTGCTCAAGTGGATATGTGAGCGCGTCAGCAACAAGGCCGCTGCAGTGGAATCAGCCATCGGCCTGCATCCCGCCAAAGGCGCCATCCAGACGCAGGGCCTGGGCATAGCAGAGAATGCCATGGCCGAGCTGCTGCATGTAGATGGGGCCGAGTGGAAGGCGGAGATTCCCAGCATCAAAGAACACTTCAACCAGTTCGGCAGCCATCTCCCGAAAGAGCTGTGGGATGAGCTGAAATCACTTGAAGAGCGGCTGAATAAGGCATAACAAATATCTCAACAAAAAAATCAAAGCGGGAGCAGTCTCATGGGCTGCTCCCGCTTTTTTATCTGAACACGACAGATTATGCAACAAACCGCCCCAGTGCTGCAGGGATCCGCTCGATGATGTCGGTGGCAAGAATGCCCAGAGGGGCGCGCTCTGCCGCGATGGCGTCGCCGATCATGCCATGGACATACACGGCAAGCAGCGAGGCTTTGAGGGGCTCGATGCCCTGTGCGATAAGGCCTGTAATAAGGCCGGTGAGCGCGTCGCCTATGCCGCCGCTTGCCATGCCCGGGTTGCCGGTCGGGTTCACATAAACGCTACCGTCGGGCGCCGCGATGACCGTGCGGCTGCCTTTCAAAACGACAATGACATTATATTTCTGCGCAAACTCACGGGCGCACCCGATGCGGTCCGCCTGGACCTGCTGAGTGGTCGTACCCGTGAGCCGGGCCATTTCTCCCGGATGCGGGGTGAGCACAGCAGGCGCCTGCAACTTGTTAAGCACGCCCGCATCCCGCGCGATCGCGTTCAGGCCGTCGGCATCGATTACAAGCGGGACTGAAGCGGTTTGGATCACTTTGGCCACAAATGCCGCCGTCTCCTGCTGGTTGCCGATGCCCGGGCCCACGGCAACAGCGCTCTTGCCCTGCAGCAATGCCGACGCCCGCTGCCATGAGCACGCGCCCAGAAAACAGCCGAACTCCTCGGGCAGCGGCTCGGTCATGGGCTCGGAAAGCTTTGCTTCAAGTATCGGGTTGAGTGAAGCGGGCACGCCCACGGTCACGAGCCCCGCTCCTGCCCGCATGGCAGCCTGCGCACACAGAGCCGCAGCGCCTGTCTTGCCCGGCGAGCCTGCAAGAATGAGCCCGTGGCCATAGGTGCCCTTGTGCGTATCGGGCCTGCGGCTGGGAATAGCGCCTGCCAGCATGGTCTCATCAAGCAGGTACTCTTTGCTATCGATTGATTCTACGAGTTCTGCCGGGATTCCAATATCGATAATCTCGAGGCGGCCTGCATAGCCGGCGCCGGGATGGATAACAAGGCCCCGCTTGGGCAGACCGAAGGTGCAGGTAAGGCGGGCCTTCACTGCTGCTCCAAGGACCGCTCCGGTTGTTGCATCGATGCCTGAGGGAATGTCAACGGCAACCACCATGGCTCCGGGCATGGCATTGATGCTCTCAATGGCGCTGCGGTACAAACCCCGTACCTCTGAGGAAAGCCCTGTGCCCAGCAGCCCGTCGACGATGATACCGGCCTGCTGTAGGTCGGGCGCAGCCTGCCGCCACTGAGCCTCATCGGTGATGTGGATAACGCGGCCCCCTGCCGCTTTGAAGGCTTCAAGGTTAGTGAGCGCATCGCCGGCGACCTTGCCTGGATCGGCAAAAAGAAAAGCCGTGACGCGGGCGCCGTCATTATGAAAAAGGCGCGCTATCACCAGTCCGTCGCCGCCATTGTTGCCCCGTCCGCACAGAACGGCAATCTGCCGGCCCGTGGTATCCGGCGCCTTTTCGACTATCTTTTCATATGTGCCGCGGCCCGCTTTTTCCATAAGCACTGCGCCGGGTATGCCGAAATCGCTGATGGTTGCCCGGTCGAGCTCCTGCATCTGCCGGGCGCTGACGATTTTCATGGCACAAACCTCCATTTTCTTATTATTCAAATACGAGGATGCCTCACCCCTGTAATCTGGCCGGCTAGAGCATTTTTCTAAATAGTGTAGCCCTATTGTCATTTCGAATCCCGCTGCAAGCGGGATGAGAAATCTTAACACCTTGAGTGTACTTCAGCGCAAGATCTCTCCCTGCGGTCGAGATGACAAATAGATAAACCGTCTATAGTAAAAAGAAAAATGCTTTAATATTCTGAGAGATAAATTCTCAGATTTTATATGTAAGCGCCTAATGCCATTCCCTGTATCGTGCTATGGACACATAACCGTGTCATTCCGGCTTGTCCGGAATCATTTTTCCGTATAACAAAAGAGATTCCGGACAAGCCGGAATGACATAAAATAAAATTTTGCAGCCATACATCTTCAACCGTGCTTTTATTATGCGGCTGCAAAAAAATGTTGCAGGCTCTAAAAAGCCTGCCCAGTATAGTTGAAGCCTTCGGCGGTGTCAATGAGCGGGCAGCGGGAGCAGGCAGGCTGAGGGTATTTCAGGATTGCGGCACGGGCGGGCAGCTCAGCACATCATTGAGCATGCGGCCAACCTTTTGAACCGTCAGGGGCTTTTCAATAAAACCCTTCACCCCGAGCCCGACCAGCTCATCGATGCGGGCATCGTTGGCAACCCCGGACATGACAATGACGCTCACCTGCGGATTCATTTCTTTAAGGGCCAGG
>CAYNVA010000216.1:0-1871 GCA_964400575.1 uncultured Thermodesulfobacteriota bacterium
CCGCGCTGATAATCATTTTAGCACCGATCTCCCGCGGTGTGGAGCCCGCTGCATTGACAATGGTCGCAAGGCACACGGGAATGCCCTGCTGCTGAAACTGCGCCAGCTGCTCGAATATCTCTTTGTCGGTCATGCGTCGCTCCTGACTGCAAATACCTTCAACACAGGGAAAGCTGACAGCTGTCCACCTTAAACTTGCAGTTGTTTTCTTAAGCTGTGCCTTCGTGAATGCTAACGACTATATAAAAGTCTGAGTTTCTGAGTTCCAGATTTTGTATATGCTGTTTTCTATTTCGCTTTTGCCAGTACTGCGTTGCTCAGTGTCTTTGCCTGGCCAACGCCCTTGCGCCGCACGCAGACAAGCTCTGCTGCAATCGAGGGGGCAATCTCCTCCGGCGATTCAGCGCCGATGGGAATGCCGATCGGGGTGCAGACATCCGCCAGCCGCTGCGCCGGTACACCCTTCTGCGCCAAAAGCTCAAGCACAAAGCTCACCCTTCGACGGCTGCCGATGAGGCCGATATAGGCTGTTTCATGCGGAATTATTTCTGTCAGGCACTCAGTGTCATGCTCGTGCCCGCGGGTGATGATAACAATAAAGGTAGCACCGTTGATGGGAATTCGCCGCAGAGCCGGGATAAAATCTTCAGCAATGACTTCACATCCGGGGAAGCGCTGATGGTCTGCAAAGTCCGGCCGGTCATCAAGTACGGTCACGCTGAAGCCGACTTCCCGTGCGAACCGGGCCAGCGGGATGGCGATGTGTCCTGCCCCGCAGACGACCAGGTGCGCCTGGGAGGAAATGATATCAAAAAAGACCTGTAGGCCGGGGCGTATCTCGCAGGTCTGTTTTTTAAGAGACGCAAGGCTCGCCCGGGCCTGGCTGCGTATCAGCTCATCAACTTCAGCATGCCCCGTGCCGTATTCGAGCGCGCCGTCGTGAAATACTATGGCCTTGTGTCCGGAGGGTATTGCTTTATCGTTTGATGATAGAACGGTGGCAAGACAGAACAGCTGTGCCTGTTGAAGCAGGTCGTTTATCCGGCTGATTATGTTCATGCTAAAAGGTTCCTGTTACCCGATTCTCAGGCACGGGGGCTGCTGAGGGTAAGACTTGCAGCTTTTGTCCTGCTTCGCACCGCCACCAGCTCCGCTGCGATGGAGATCGCGATTTCGGCTGGTGTGCTGGCCCCGATGCTGATACCGACCGGAGAGTATATCTTTTTTATCGTGTCCTCACTGATCCCCTTGTCGCGCAGCTGCTGAAACGCCTTGGCGACCTTAGAGCGGCTGCCGATCATACCGAGATAGCGGAACGGTTTGTGGATAAGCTGCTCAAGGATTTCAAAATCATGGGCATGCTTGTGGGTCACGATTATCATATAGGTGTTATCAGAGGAGACAAAACCATCCAGCACCTTCTGGTAGTCCTCGGCAATAATTGCGTCAGCCCAGGGCAGGTGCTCCCTGCTTGCGAACTCACTCCGGTTATCAACCACGGTGACGTTGAAATCAAGCATTTTGCCGATTTGAGAAAGCGCGCTGCCGATATGACCGGCACCGAATATAATTAATTGCGCCGCGGGAAGCAGCGGCTCCAGGAACACGCTCATGCCGCCGCCGCAGGACATGCCGATGTCTTTAAGCTCATAGCGGACAAATTTAGGCGCTGCCGCGCTCATGAGCTGCAGGGCTTCATCAACGATCTTTTTTTCTATGGCGCCGCCGCCAATGGTTCCCGCGGTGGAGCCGTCCGGCCTCACGAGCATGCGGGCGCCCTCCTCGCGGGGAGCAGAGCCCAGTGATTCTATGACGGTAGCCAGCACCACCGGGGTGCCGGCTTTTTTTGCCGCAACTATTTCTTCAAAAAT
>CAYNVA010000217.1:0-8730 GCA_964400575.1 uncultured Thermodesulfobacteriota bacterium
TCCCCCGCGTCGTTAAAAAGCGGAAACTGTGCCGTATTTGCAGCAGCAGCAACCGTCTTATTCACCGGATGGGAAAAATCCCTTGCAAGGCTTTTCTCCGCACACTGGCCTGCGGCATGGCAGCCTGTGCAGTATCTGTCAACACCCGCGGCTGCAGGGATAGTGCGCGCCCAGATGAACGGCGCAGTGGCAGAATGCACCACATGGCATGAGTCGCAGGGCCCAGCATCGGCTGCGACAAGCCCCTTCACATTCTTTTCCTGCGGGGCTGAGATAGCCAAATCATGCGTACTGTCGGCTACTGCTGCCTGTGCTGTGTGGCACTGAATGCACAGTCCGTCCTTGCCTTTATGGTCAGACAGCAGGTGCTTCTTATCAACGGCAAAATGAGGTTTGTGGCATGTGCGGCAGACAAGCTCTCCATTTGTTCCCATGACAACTGTGTCGCCGCTTGACCACGCAGCAGGAATTTTCACGCCCCTGCCCGGCTTGACATCAAGAGGATGGGAATAACTTCCCGCAGCAACAGCTCCAGGTTTTACCGGCTTTTTTGTATGACAGACTTCGCACAGTATTGACATGGTCTGCGTATTCTCAACTGACAGCACAAGGCGTTTGCTGGTAACGCCGCCATGGGCCATATGGCAGGTTTCGCAAATAATCTGGCTCTGGCCCTCGTCTCCAAACCTGCCGCCTGCCGCGCGTATTGCCTCAACATTCATTTTCGCCTGAACATTCACAGGATGATTGCCCTGTTCAGTGCCGCCGAGCGTCTGTTTGTGGCAATCCCGGCACAGGGAAGAATTGGCATTTTCTCCGCGAAGAAACGTAGTTACCATTTTCCCGGCACGGACAGGAACAGCGTGTGGTGTATGGCATGTGGAGCACTGAAGCAATCCGTTTTCATCAAGTGGAAAATTCTCGGGTATACTTACTTTGTCTGAAGGTTTGATACCGACCCTGTGGCCGGGGTCATTGCACACCCTGTCGCGCGAGTCACGGATGGAGCCGTCATGGCAGGAAAGGCACATCTCAGGGCTGCCGACAACATCCTTTTTCTCCTCAACCTGAGCAAATGGCGTGCTTCGATGTTCGATAAAAAACGTGCTGACCCAACGAAAATGGCAAATGGCACACTTCTTGGCCGTGTCCGGCTCTCTGCCGAATTCAAAAGCAGCCATTGCGGGGGTTTGCCACATAAAGCAAGTTCCGAGAAACACACTACAATAAACGAGCAGGAACAGCCCCCGCGGTTTTATTAAACTGCGAATACGGACCGCTCTGCAATTTAATTTGAAATTACTCAATCCCCTTAGTCCTCAATTCATCATTTGAATTTTTTCTCAAACAGATCGGGAAAATAAAAAGTATCGTAATTTGTCAGCATACCGCCCATTTCCATCCTTTGCAGCTGGTTGGTGCGGGCAGCATCAAAGCCAAGCTCCTGAAAGCGCATAATGCCTTTAATGCTATGGCACTGCGAACATTTAACAAACTCTTTCAGCTCCGTGCCCTTGTGCAGATCATCCTCAACGGCTTTTTTCTGCTCGGCACTGAGCCTCTCTTTATCCGCCATATATTTAAAAGCTTTATCAACACCCTTCTCAGTCTCCAGAGTCTGCCACTGACCGTTTACTTTGCGCTGCGGCGCAAGCTTTGACAGGTGATTATCTGTCCGGACAAAATGGCCGGTCTGCGCATCCATTTCTGTGCCGTATGGCTTATCAGTTGGGCTTGTGCCCGATGGATGTATCCATGCAAATTGTATGTCCTCACTTTGATCATGCTTGAGATGACAGGAATTGCAGGCTAGAAATTCCGTATGCAGATTGATAATGGCCTGGGCCTGCCTGGTTCTGCCATGCGGATAGGGGGAGTGGCAGACGATGCAGTGCGACTTGTCAGCCCAGACATCAAGATTTTTATCCTCAACACCAAGGTGATAATGATCATGCAGCTGTTTACGCTCCTGCTCCTTGATATGCAGGGTCTGCAATGAAGCGGCCCTTGGCTTCTCAACTATGGGCTCTTTTTTTCGCTCAAACTGCACGCTGAACGTAAGCCAGGCGCTCAAAAGAGCAGCCGCAGTGAGCACAATTGCAAAAACAATAAACGCCTCAGTGCGTGAATTACCTTTATCTGACATCGCCAGCCTCCCCTTTCAGGAGTTTTTCTTCCTCGCATTCTGCCACGCCTTCCTCAACCTGTCGCTGGTATTCAAGAAAATGCTCCTCTATCTGATGGTCTTTTGCAATACGGCCTGTCCAGAACGTCCACTGCAGCGGAAAACGGCCAGGAGCGCCGTGAACATTATAGAGATGCCACAGCGCAATCACCAGAAATGCAAGCACCGATTCCTCGCCGTGCATGAGCCGCAGCACATTAAACGATACTTTGGCAAAGGGCACATAGGTGACCATGAACTCCGGGAAAAGCAGGCAGCAGCCCGACAGTGTCAGTATCGAGCATCCCCATATCTGGGCCAGATAATGCAGTTTCTGCTTGTACATGAATTTTTCCATCTTCGGCCGCGCCTTCTCAAGGCCAAGGAAATAGCGGAAGTCGCAGTAAAAATCCTTAAGATCCTTCCACAGCGGGAACTGCGTGCGGCGGATGTCGAAAGTTCCTGCATATATTTTCTTTAGAGTGCCGGCAATAAGCACCAGCACATGGTAGGCGCAGTTCATGGTAAAGATGGCTGCATTGACACGGTGAATCATGCGCGTGACATTGATGCCGCCAAGCAGATTGATAAACTGATGCGAAAGCTCGGAATTATGAAAAAACAGTGGGAGCCCCGTAATAACCGCCATGGTAAATGTGATAGCCATAAGCGTATGATTTATAATGATATGGAACGAGTACCGGGGCAAGTCTCCTTTGGGGTCATAATTTACATAACGGTGCAGGTTGGGGACCTTGCCGAGAGGGTTGCCTGCCGGCTGCAGGGGCAGCCGAAGCGTCTGCGGTTTTCGAAGCCAGCGGAAAAAACGGGCGTCGCGATTTTTGACCCGGCGGTAGGTTTCCATGCCCATGAGCGTAAATAGCAGGAAGAGCGTAAAAAACATCACACTCTGCATAATGACTTCGGCAAAATGAATTTCGGGCCCTTTTTCCTTTTGCTTGCTCAAGTGGCTGTCAACTGAAGCTATCATCTTGCCTGCCCCCGGATGACACCCGTCGGTCTGGCAGGTCTGAAAGCGGTTATCGGGATGCACCGAGGAGGCCGGGTCCTTGGCTGTCAGTACATTATGGATACTTTCACCGGCATGGCAGCTGATGCAATGGGCCGTGTCATTGGCGCCGAACTGAAGGATACGGTAATGAATAGTTTCCTTGTAGGTGCTCACCGCTTCGGCCTTGGGTCCCTCCATACCGACGACGTTCTGAAAATCCTTATCAGCATGGCAGCTCGAGCAGAGCTCCACCACTTCAAGCGGCGGACGGCTGGTTTTCTGGCGCATGCGATGGGACATGTGTACAAAAACATCTTCTATGCTTTTTTCCTTGTGGCAGTTAAGGCAGCGCTTCATGACTTTTTCAGGCGGAATGTCCTGCGGTAAAGCATACAGGTCATTGAGATGACAGTATTTGCAGTCGGGCTTTAAGGCGGCGATTTCCGGCTTATCGTCGGGCTTGATCCCGTGGACGCTTTTGTTGAAGGTATCGGCAACATCCTTGTGAGAAAATTCAGTGCCATTAATGGCTTGCCACCGGTCGAGATGGCAGACCTTTGCGCAGTCGACTTTTTCGACTTTACCATGTGGCACTTTTTCGATATCGCTATGGCACTCGACACAGGAAAGCTTTCCGTGGACCGATTCCTGGTACAAATGATCATCGACATAAAAATTTCGCAGCGTCCCATTGTCGGTGTATGCCCGCAGGCGCTTGTACTTGTGGCAGAACAGGCAGTTCTCCGGGTCACGGGCATCAGCATGTCCGCTTAAAAAGCAGAATACAATGGCTGCACTCCAGAATAATATTTTTGCGCGCTTCATTATCGCACCGTAAAAAATTTATTTCTTATTTATGACTGTCTCTAAAATATCATAGACGCTTACACGATTTTCAATCATATCAACAACATACAGCCGCTGCATATCGTCGATGGTGATGCCAACCGGCGTTTTCCATTTCATCACTGTACCATTTTCATCGCCCAGCACCCCTTTTAAGTGACCGTAGCGGTTAAACACCTGAATCACGCCAAGATAACTGTCGCTGACAAAAATCCGGTTATCCTTGTCAACACAGACGCCCTTGGGGCGGTAAAACTGTCCAACATCAACTCCCCAGCTGCCGATGGTGCTCATCACTTCGCCTTTAGGGCTGTAGACCTGTACGCGCGTATTGATAACATCGACGATGAATATCGAGGTGTCCGTCCCGACAGCAATAAAAAACGGGTATTTAAACTGCTCGCGAAGCTCGCCCTCGGAGCCCCATGTCGCGATGAGCTTAGAGTCGCCAAGACTGTAAACATACACATGGTGGTTATCATTATCGATCACGTAGAGCTGCTGTCTGCTTTCATCAATGGCAACATCCACCGGATCGCAGAGCAGATCGCCCTTTGCGGGATTGAGAGCAAGCCGGCTTACAAAAGCTCCGTCGGGGGTAAAAACCTGCACACGGTGATTGCCTGAATCGGCTATATATATTTTTCCGGTGCTGTCAGCGGCAATGCCGAGCGGCGCATTAAACTGCCCCGGCCCGTCCCCTTTTGCGCCGAAAGATTGTCTGAACAAACCGTCCTGATTGAAAACCTTGACGCAATTGTTTACGCCATCAAGCACGTATATCCTGTGATCAAAGCCGACTGCCACATCGCTTGGTTGGAGGAAGGTATGGGTTATATCAAGTCGATGTTTCAAAGGGATCAGCGGATAGGCCTGTACAGATGTTGAAGCTATGCAAATAAAAAACAGTAGAAAAAGATACATAGCATAAAAAGGCAACGGGAATTTGCTTTCAGCATTAGGTGAAATGACAAGCTGCGGGTGCGCAGCGGGCAGCACAATCTTTTTGCGGTGGGCACAGCCCACCCTGCATTTATTAAATTTCAAATGTATCAATTTTTCTATTCTCCAATTCCTCAATTCCTATTCGTTAGTCGTTGTTCGTTGGTTGTTTGTTGTTTGAAACCATAAACGATTAACAATCAACAATTTTGACCCCTTAATTCCTCAATCCCTTAATTCCTCAATTCCTTAATTCCTCAATCCCTCAATTCCTCAATCCCTCAATCCCCACTATCCTTCACACACCTGAAACCGATATTGAAACTCTTTGCATCGGGCATTGCATAGAATCGGTTTGAAACCCGCACTTCATCCGGTCCGCAGTACCATGCGCCGCCGCGCAGCACCTTGAGAACTCCATCAACAGTGCCAGCTGGATTTGCAGCCGGGCTAACCGCATAAAAGTCGGCGCCATACCAGTCGGAGCACCACTCCCACACATTGCCGGTCATGTCGTACAAGCCGTAACCATTGGCAGGGAAACTTTTAACCGGGAGAATACCAAATGATTTAAAATTTGCCAGGCCGTTGTCAAGACAATCGCCCCAGGGATAATTACCGCCTCTTTTTCCGCCGCGCGCGGCATACTCCCACTCGGCCTCGGTAGGCAAACGCTTGCCTGCCCATGCGGCATAGGCCTGCGCATCATGCCAGGTCACTCCCACAACCGGCTCATCAGACTTATCGATCTGCGGCTGCCAGAACAGCGGCAAAGGCCGTGAGGTGGCTTCGGCAAAAACTTTATACTGTGCATTGGTTACCTCGTGAACATCCATATAAAATGATTTCACAGCAACCTCATGCGCCGGCTTTTCATCAAAATCGCCATCGGTGGAACCCATTGAAAACTTGCCGCCATGAATGAGTATAAAGCCCTCAGAAACATCTCCGCGGACAGCACTATCTGGCGCCGGTGCAGGGCCTGCTGCACAGCCAAGGCATAGAAGGGTTAAAAACAGAGCAATCAGTCGTTTCATAGTATTTCCGGATACGGCATACCCTGCCCCTGTTTTAATGAACCAGCGTTGAGGTTTTCTGCACTGATGTAAAATCATACAATCGCGCACTAAAGCCATTGTGACAGCTCAGGCATGCGAAATTGAGCGTGAGAAACGGGCCGGCAGCATCCTTGACAGCAAAAGTGCCATCAAAAGCAAACATGTGATAGGGCTCTGCCTCCGTTTTTATGCGCCAGATATGAGAAGAGGTATCGCCTTTTCTATAAAGGCCGATACCTGTCGAGTCAACTGCTTTAACAGCTGGAGCCATATGGCAGCTTGTACACGCAACAAGCTGCATGCCCAGATAGCGCTTTTTGGACACGTGGCATTCCCAGCAGGTAACTTTTATTGCATTCATCGGTGCACTTTCAAGACTGTAATGCGGATTATGGCAGCCGGCGCATTGCAGAAATTTGCCGTGCTTGGTGGAAACCCACTCATTGTACTGCTGCTGCGGCTTGATGAATTCATCCTGGGCCTCAATAACGGTTCCGTCATTGCGGGAATGGCAGGGCTTGCAGAGATCCGCAGTTGTATCAACAATGATCGTAGCAGGCGAAGGAGCAGTGACATGCTTGCCGCCCGGGCCATGGCATGATTCACAGCCTACATAGGGATAATGCTCAGTTTGCTGCCAGGCAGTGTACAGGGTGCTGTGGCAGCCTTTGCAGGCATCGGCCCCCACGTACGGAGCATCAAAAGGTGTGACCGTAAAAAAAGCTGTGCGGACAAGCCGTTCATTCAAAACAGGGCTGTACTCCACGACTTCAACTCGTGCATTTCCACGCGCATTGACAGGAATTGTTCCAGACCACTTTACCGTATAGGCCCCCTTCAGCCCGATCCGTGCTCGATACCCCAATTTTTGCGTCCAGTTGCTGCCGGTAACTGTTCCATGCAGCAGCGCCATACCTGGCCTTTCAAGGCTGAAGGCCGCTTCGTACTGCACCTGCTGGCCCGGCTGGCACTCAGCTAGGGGATTTCCATTACCATCCTTGACGCTGACTCCGATAAAGTCATATGCTTCCACGGCAAACGCATTTCCACCGGCAATCAGAAAGGCGCATAAATAAATGAATACTGAAATACGCAGCAGCATAAATTGAAGTCTCTAGCCTTCAGTTTCTGTCATTAATGAACCGATTTTGCCAGCCCCTTCACCTGCTCGAAGGTATAGCTGGTAGCGGCCCGTCCGCCGGTCCGGTGGCAGCCGAGGCAGACGAAATCAAGGGTCAGCCCGGCGGTTTTACCCGATGTGTCAAGGGCAAGCCGTGTGCCGTTGTCGGAGAGCATATCAGCAGGGGCGGCGGCATCGGCATTGATCTTGAAAATATGCGAACGCATATCCCCTAATGCATACCCGTTGTTCGCACTGTCGGTAAAGCTGTTTGATGCGCCGGCTTTCACAGCATAGGGCATATGGCAGTCGATACAGGCAAGGTTTTGCATGCCCAGCCCCACGGTAACGCTGCTATGGCAGGCTGTGCACTGCTTAATGATGGCGGACCCACTGGCCAGATCATCATAATGCGCCGAGGCATGAGCATTATGGCAGGTTGCGCATTGCATAAAGCTTTTTGCTGTTGTGTTCAACTCCTCAGCCTGCTGCTTGTTCAGTATGAGGCCTGCACCAGCTTCCACCACCGACCGGCTGTCCCGCACATGGCAGTTAGCACAGGCTGCTTGCGGATCAAAAGACGGTTGTGCGCCATAGGGATCATATGCATGAAGGCTTCCCGGGCCATGGCATGCTTCACAGCCTACCCCGTCTTCAAACCAGGTGCCGGCAATACCGGTTCGGTTATCCTGACTGCCTTCTGAAGAATATCCCGTAGCATGGCAGGCGCCGCAGGTAAACTGCCCTGGAGTCGCGGTTGCTGGTTCATATGCGACAAATTCCGCTGGCGTTTTAAGCAAGCTGTTTGCCGGATTGTATTGTGCGCCGGGTCCGGTCACTAACGTGCCGTTATCCCTTGATGCAAAATTTGTCGCCCAGCCATAACCGCCTATGACGTAGGCAATATCGTTCCAACTGGAGCCTGCTGGCGTATCGGGTACGCCGGGAGCAAAAGCCGGGTAAGCAGGCACCTTGCCAGAAACAGGGCTCAGGGCAAAAAAATGCCCTGATTGTGTATACGCATTGACAACATCAGGATTGAAGCCGGCATGGCAGCTCATGCACCGTGGAGACCCGACATACTCCTGTACGGGTTGGGGGCTTTGGCTTATTTTGAATGTGCTGGTTTCGCGGGTGATTCTGCCGGGAATACCCAGATAGGTTATAACCACTGTAGCCTCGCCGCTTGCGCCGGCAGGTACGATGCTGTCCCAGTAAAAGCTGTGCTGGCCGGCAATAAATAGTTTAAACTGAAGCGGCAGTTTCTCGTTTTCAGCACCGCTGAAAGTTACAGTGCCGGCAGCAAATACCACTGCAAAAAGTCGTACCGGAAACTGGATAGTGTATCGAATGAAATCGCCGGGGATAAATTCCGTAACAGGGTCAAGCGAAGAAGCATTGTCACTTGTCACAATGCTTGAAGCTGCAGGAGAAATGTCAGACAGAACAATACTTGAACTTTCGGATAAACCTATGAGACTGGAAAAATCAGGCGGTAGCGTCTCTGCCGTGGTCGATTGCACCAACAGAAAAAAATAAAGGAAAACTGGGAGGATGTTGGTGCCGCAGCTCATTGGTCGCACTCCAC